>NZ_CAXHOA010000003.1:0-14328 GCF_964018005.1 uncultured Dubosiella sp. | reverse complement strand
GAAGAGGAATACGACATTCAAATGAGTGAGAAAATGGAAAAGGAGGTCAGCGCGATGTGTAATTTGAGTCAGGGGATTTTGGAACAAGGGATGGAAAAACAGCGAATCAAAGACGAGCGTCAAAACATCAAACGAATGAAAAAGCTGCTGGCAGCCGGCATCGACAAAGCCACAATTGCCAACGTGTTCGACTGCTCTTTGGAAGAACTCGAAGCCTTGTCCAAAAACAAAAACCGGTAACCCGGTTTCAAATTGACATACCCAACCCGGAAAAGCGGAAACGCTTTTCCTTTTTTACGCAAAAAACCGGGAATCGCTTCCCGGCTTATGATGCTCTTTTTAGATTTTGTCATTTTTTACCAAGACACTGGTTGTGTACGGTATAGCCCTGATCCAACAGATCCTGCAAGCTGCCCCGGTAAAACTCTTTGTTGTTTTTGTTCATCGACTCCACCGAAGAGCAGTTTGGAGCGTGGATCTTCTTCGTATTTTTATTCAACACGTACGTTCCCTCGTCCTTTGTTTCCGTCGAAGTTTCACCACGCAAATGGCTGTCGCCCGTCGCGTAGTCGATCTCGATACCCGGCTGGACGTTGTACGCGTAGACGTTGTAGGAAATGCCTTCCCCTTCGTCCTCGACCGAATAGCCTTCCATAATGACGCCGTCCGCGACCAGATTGTCACCCGTATACACTGGAATGACCCGGTACATGACGTGGTTGCCCGTTTCCTTGATGTAGTCGCGCACCATGTCCTCAAACGGCTTCATGCCTTGAATATTCAAATAGCGCGTGCCCGTCATCAAGTTGTTCGGGTTCGCGTCCTCTCCCGTCAGGGACCACGCGATCAAATGGCATCGGTTATACAGGCTTTTGCCATCCACGTTATCATATTGCACCGAATGCCAGCCCGTCGGCTTCACACTCGAAATGTTTCCCCGCTCTTTTGTCGGCAGCAAATCCGTGCCAATCGAGGAAAACGCACCCGTCACCCGACCCAAATCATCCAGCTCGTAATACGTCTCAAACGACTCGTCCGTGATTTCCTCGTCGGTAAACGTCGGCACGTTGTCGTTGAGCGCCACATACGCCTTGTCCGTATACGCCGGAATGGAATCCATCGTGACAGTCGGCTTAGGCGCTTCGCTTTGCGCGCAACCCGCCACCGCCAGCGCGAGCATGACGCTCGCCAGCGCCGACACGAACAGCCGGCCAAACCGCTTGCCTAATCCGTTTCGCTTCATCTGGTGTACACCTCTTTGACGATCTCGTCATGCGAATAGCCTTTGATCACGCTCACATCGTCAAGCTTGAGCGACTTCAAATCGTACGACAACGTCACATCCGCCGGATACACCTTGTCCCAGCGATACACAACGAGCGTGTTGAAATCGAGATTCGCCAAATCATCGGCTTCCAGGAACACGTTTTCGCATCCCTGAAAATCGTCCGTGACCTGCACGTTGTCCATGCCTTCAAAGAGCTTGGCGCTGTACTCGCGCATCGCGATCGGCTCGCCCTGCAAAGTCCGCTCGATATCCGCGACCACCTCCCGGTCCCGCGAAGGCCTTCTTTCGTTAAAAAGCAAGCCGTTGTTTTGATCCACGCAAAGAAAGACCCGCATTAAAACGCTTTCTTTCCTTTCACGTACGTCATCAAAACGTCGTAGTTGTCATCGAGCACGACCAGATCGGCGTCCTTGCCCGCCTGGATGCTTCCCTTGCGGTCGGCCACGCCAAGCATTCTCGCCGGGTTAAGCGTGCAGCTGTTGATCGCCGCCAGCCAAGGCACCTGCGCCTTTTCATGCACGATCATCAAGCCCTTGTTCACATTCAGCGTCGAGCCCGCCAGGCTGCCCGCGCCCACCAAATGCGCCGAGCCATCCTCGAACAACTCGATCTCGTTGCCGCCAAACAGCACCCGCGTGCCCACCGGCAGCGACTTCACCATCAAAGAATCCGTCACCATGATCGCGTGGTCGTTTCCTTTCGCCTTGAAATAATCGTTGATCGCCGCGTAATGCGAGTGGTTGCCATCGCAAATGATTTCGCCATACACTTCCCGGAAACGGAACGCCGCGCCCACCAGACCAGGCTCGCGATGATGGAACTTCGTCATGCCGTTAAATACGTGCGTCATACTCATCGCGCCATTGGCGATCGCGTCGGCCGCCTGCTCGAACGTCGCGCTCGAATGGCCCTGGCTCGCCACGATATTTTGCGAAACCAAATAATGCAGCAACGCGTAGTCTTTGTCATGCTCGCACGCCATCGTCACCAGCTTGATCAAGTTGTGACTCGCCTTTTGGTACCGCTTGAACTGCTCGACATCCGCCGGCACGCAATACTGCTCCGGCTGCGCGCCCTTGTACACCTGATCCAAATACGGGCCTTCGAAATGGATTCCCAAAATTTCAGCGCCCTCGTAGCCTTCCTCCACGACATTCGCCACGTTGGCGACCGCTTTGGTCAACACTTCCTCGCTTTGCGTGATCGTCGTCGGCAAAATGCCCGTCACGCCTTCCTTCACGATGTTTTTCACCCAATGACGCAGCCCGTCCGGCGTGGCGTCGTTTGTATCCCAGTCATACGCGCCATGCGTATGCACGTCAATAAAGCCCGGAACAATTCGTTTCCAGCCATAATCCTCGTCAACCGGTTTTGTTCCATATGGATAAATCGCCTTGATTTTTCCATCTTCCATGTCGATCTGCGCTTCCATCCACATGTCCAAAACCCAGACTTTTTTACTTTGTATAATCATAAAAGAACCTCCAACTATAACTACTGATACTGTATCATGTTCCGGAGTAAAAAGCACCAGAAGTCCTAAAACGTAAAAAAACTAAGCTAAAAAATGCCAAAAAAGCGCCGGGCTTTTACCCAGCGCTTCGTCCACGCAACCAATTTCCAAATTTTGTCACAACCGCTTTTCAAAATTTCCCATCACCGGCGAGGCGTCGCTCAAAATGACAAACGCTTTGGGGTCGACCTCGTGCACGATCTTTTTCAGCCGCCGAACCTCGTACTTGTTAATGACGCAAACAAGAATATCCTGGCGCGTATCCGTGTAGGCGCCATATCCGTCCCAATACGTGATCCCGCGTCCGGTCCGCGTCATCAGCTCTTTTTTCAGCTCCGGCACTTGCGAGAAAATCAACGCCTGAATGCTGATGTTTTGATAGTGCACCTGATCGCTGACATAATACATCAAAACAATGTACATCAACGAATACAAAGCGACTTGCAAATCAAACAAAACCGCCGAAATCGTCAAGACGACCGCGTTGATCAAATACGAAAGCTTGCCAACGGAAAAGTCCGGACGCGTTTTGGAAAAATAAACGCCAAGAATATCCAGACCGCCGCCGCTTCCGCTGCTTCGCAAACACAAGCCGATTCCCAAGCCGCCGATGCAGGCGCCAATCAAACAATTCGAAAGCACATCCGGCATGATCGGCACCGTCAAAATCGGGATGCATGACAAGCCAATCGTCTGAATGATCAAAGAGATCAGCGTCTTCACGCAAAAGCTTTTCGAAATCGTCCGCCAAGCCAAAATGAAAAGCGGAATGTTGAACGAAAAGTTGATAATACCGGTCAAATCGACGGAAAACGGCAGCAAATAGTTGATAATTTGCGCCAAGCCGACCAGACCGCCCGCGTTCAAAGTCATCGGTGAAATAAAGCAGTTGACACTAATTGGAAACAGCAGGCTTCCAACGACCAAATCCACCCACTTACCTAGTTCCTTATTCATTGTTGTTCCTCCCCGTCCATCCGGACATGCGATTTTGGCAGCAGCCGCATGCCTTTCGGAATCTTGTTGTTGATTCGATGACCGTCGCTTTTGCCAAACCCAAACGGATACCCGTCAAAGCAAACCCCGACAAAACCCGGCTCGCCCTCGATTCGAATTTGCTCACCATGCATATAGGCATCCATTTCGCACAATCCGCACGACACTTTGTTTTTCAGTCGATCCATCGTATCCGCCGCCATGTAAAACGCGTGCGCCGGCTCGAACCGGTTTTTCTTCATCTCGCCAACAAGCACCCCTTGCCGGACCACCTTCAACTTGCCAAAATCCAGAAACGCGTGCTCCATTCGAAACAGCTTTTCCTTGCTGTGATGAAAAAAAGAAAAATCCCCCTCGACTTGTTCTCGCAAAAACGCACGCTCCGTGGCGTTTGGCTTCTCGTTTTTTAAAAGCGCGGGCGTGTTGGACGCGTCGCCCTTTTTCACAAACTTGGCCATAAACTGACCCTCGCCGCCATCCATTGGAAAAACACGACGGACTTTGGACGCATCCATGCCTGGCGTCTTTAAGCCCGGCCGGCCAAACGCCGCGCCGCAATCCACAAGCTCCATCTCCGGAAACCGCTCCAGGATCCACGCCACGACTTCCTCGTTTTCCTCTTTCGCGTAGGTGCACGTCGAATACACGAGCACCCCGCCGCCCTTCAAGGCGCGCACCGCGTTGGAAACGATTTCCTTTTGCCGCGCCGCGCACATCAAAATATTGTCCATCGACCACGTCTGCGCCACGATGGCGTGCTTTTTCAACATCCCTTCTCCCGAGCAGGGCGCGTCGACAAGCACTTTGTCAAAGCAGTTTTCAAACGCCGCGCACAACGGTCCGCTCTCGCTATTGGTCAACGCGAAATTGACGACCCCCATCCGTTCCAAATTGGATAGCAGCGCCTGCGCCCGCTTGGCGTCGATCTCGTTGCATACCAGCATTCCGGACTCCAGCTTTTGCGCGATTTGCGTCGTTTTCGAACCGGGCGCCGCGCACAAATCCAAAACCAAATCATCCTTTTGCACATCCAGCAAGCCCACGACTCCGCTCGCGCTTGGCTCCTGCAAATAAAACAAGCCGCAAATGTGATAGGGATCCAAACCAAGCGGCCGGTCGACATACCAGGAATGATCGGCGAACGGACTTGGCTTGCCAAGCAGCCCGGGCTCGGGAAAGCGATCCGGATCGACTTTTTTCGTATTGATCCGCAAAGCCTTGTACAAATCCTGATCCAGCGAAGCCATGAACGCCTCGAACTCGTCAGGAATCATCGTTTGCATACGATTTAAAAATTGTTCGTTCATAAAATTCTTCTTTCGTCAAAATATGGTTTCCGGCTGAATGCGGCAGGCGTAAGGCGAGCACGTCGCCGGCGCGTCCCAGCCGTTGCCAAGTGAAAAATCAGCGGATTCTATGAAATACTGTAACACAAAATCGGCATCCGCCGCGAGGGAAAACACCTCGATATGGCAATGGGGCCCGGTCGAGTTGCCACTGTTCCCGCTCAGCGCCAGCACATCCCCTTGCTGCACGCTCTGTCCGGCCCGGACAAACAGCGAACGCGACAAATGGGA
Organism: uncultured Dubosiella sp.; assembly: GCF_964018005.1. Classification (NCBI taxonomy): domain Bacteria; kingdom Bacillati; phylum Bacillota; class Erysipelotrichia; order Erysipelotrichales; family Erysipelotrichaceae; genus Dubosiella; species uncultured Dubosiella sp. The sequence continues at coordinate 8,954 of NZ_CAXHOA010000003.1, read as the reverse complement.
AAACGTCAGCACATAAAACGTGTCCCCCACCTTGCAAAGCAGGCAAATCGAATTCCCGGCCCCTGCCGGCCAGCCGCACCAGTTTCCCAAAAATCCACCGTCTTCCTCGACTGGCGCGTTGGCGTACAACACGATCCCCGGCGCCGGAGCGAGCAGCGGCGTGTGCATCGGCACCGCGTAATCGGCCCCCAAATGCAATCCCCCTTGCGGATACGCCCAGGTGCCCGCTGAAAGAGAGGCGTTTGCAAACGGCGCCAAAAACGAAGCCGAAGCCTCGATCCGGCTTCCATCCACCAAGCCAAGACACGAGTTCCCCGTTTCCTTTGTCACGCCAATCGAGCCAAACACGGGCAAATCTTCCGTTCCCGCCAACGTCTGCGCCGCCTCGCGCATGCCGCCGGGACGAAACCCCCGCAGCTGCGGATTGTCCAAAAACAACGTTTCCTGCACCTGGATCCAATACGCCTTGCGCGCCTCGGCTTTTTTTAAACGCGACCGATACGTCTTTGTCACCGACTCGATTTGCTCGCGATGCGCCTGATCGGCCAGAGCGCTTTGCGCTTGACGCAAAAAGGCTTCCTCGTCCCAGGACGCCTCCACGCCCATTTGCTCCGCCAGCAAATACAGGCCCGTTTGTTCTTTTTGGGATTCAAAAGCCGCCACCTGCTTTCGCAAGGCGTCGTTTTTTTGATCTAGGTGATGCAAAGCTTGAAGGCAGCGCTGCTGAAGGCGGGTGTAGTGGAGAATCTGGCGCGCGCAAAAGGAGGAACGATCCTCGATCGAGGTGGAAAAAACGAGCGAAACGCTCAAACAAACACAAAGTAAAAGTTGATTCATACCATTTCCTTCTACTGTCTGTCTACGCCATTATACTAAAACGCGAAAAAAAAGCCATAAGATTTTAAGATCTTATCGCTTTGTTTGGCGCGGCGCTGTTGATGACCAGCAAAAAGATACAACCCGTCGCCAGAAAGTTCATTGTCACATCCAGCAAGCCGTGGATGAAGAAAATCACAAAAAAACAAAGAATCATCGCGAAAATCGCCGGGTCCTTGCTTTGGCGGTACGACGCGTAAATTTCTCTCCAGACGCTCCATCCATACCCGAGCAGCAATGTCGTGCCTACCACGCCATACGAAGTCAATGCGTCCAGAGCGATGTTGTGGGAATGGGGCGCCTTGTGGCCATGAAGCGCCTTGTACACATGGCCATACGTTTGCGGTCCTTGGCCAAACCACGGATGCATCGAAATCGCCAGCAGCGACGTCGACCAAATCTCGAAACGGGATGTGAGCGTCGACATTTGATCGAAGCGCGGAATAAGCTCCGGAAACATGAGCACGAGGACAAGCGCGCTCATTTCGGCAATCATCGAGCCAATAAACCAGATCCGCTTGCGGTCAAACCAGAAGAAGACCGGAAAAATAAACAAAAACGGAAGCAGCGCGGTTCGGCATCCCGTCAGCAGCATCATAAAAAAATTGAAGCACGCCGTCACGACATAATAAACGCGGAAGCCCGCTTTTTTTGTCCGGATGAACTTATATAAGCAAAACACCACTTCGAATTCCAAAATCGTCGCGTAGAAGTTCGCGTTCATAAACGTCGAATTGATGCGGTCCTTTGGCGAGTTTTGAATCACAAAATCGAAAAAGTCGTATCCTTTGCGCGCCGACACCTTTTGAAACTCGTACAAGCCATAAAAACCGGCCAGCCAGGAAAGAACGATAATTTCCGACACGACGTACTGGAACAGCCGGGGTGTAAGCTGGCGGCGGTAAAAGGCGATAAAAAAACCGATCAGGACAAAACCGCCGGCATTCAGCAAACCAATCCAGTTGCGGTAAAGCGCCGAGACGACGATTTCTAGCGCGCAAAACGCGTAAAACCACAGCGCCCCTCTTTGCTGGCGCACCGCCTGCACGAGATGGCCTTTCCACAAGGCGAACACGAGGACGGCCGCAAGTACCGCGGCGGAAAACTGAAACGGCAAAAACAATCCGGCCACCGCGACCAGAATCGACTGCTCGAGAACGTTGAAAGATAAAATATCGTGGATGACTTGATCAAATGCTTTTTTCATAAGACCATTATCGGGGATAGCGCCTTGTTTTGCAACTTACAAGTATGCAAGAAAAAAAAGCCCTTGCGGGCTTTGATCTCATAACATGGTGCCGACGATAGGACTTGAACCTACGACCTACGCGTTACGAGTGCGTTGCACTACCAACTGTGCTACGTCGGCATCTGTAGAGTATTTTAGCAGAAAGAATCGTGAATCTCAAGACCAAAATACTCTATTTTTTCATTTTTTTTATGGAAGCGTCGCTTGCAGCGCCGCGATCTGCTCGTTTAAATACGCGATGGTTTGGTCGTTGGTCGCGATCATCGCGCCCACGTCCTCTCCGGCCGCCTGCTGGGCTTCCAAATCCGCCTTGTACGTCATGGCGTCGTTGAGCTGCGCATGCAGTTCGTCGATTTGACTTTGAATTCGGGCACGCTGCTCGTTGGCCGCCGCCTGCGCCTCTTGGGCGGCTTGCGACGCCTGATCGAGCTTGGCCTGTTCCTCGGCCGCCAGCGTGTTAAAATTCTTTCCGGCCTGCTCCATGCAAATCTGGTCGATTTTTTGCTGAAGAGCCGCCGACAAGCCATTGAACGCATCCTTGTAGTGCACGATTTGCGCCTTTTCCTCGTCCGGCTTCGTCGACCAGTTTGAAACGAACGCCACCAGCTGCTGGTATTCCGGCTTCGTTTCGTCTTCCTGCGTCGCCTTGAGCGCTTTGAGCGCTTCCAGCTGCTTGACAAAAGAATCGCCCGTCTGTTCTTCGAAATACGTGTTCAGCCGCGTCTTCTGCTTTTCAAGCAGCTCGTTGTACGCCGGCTCATAGTCGATCAGCTCCATCTTTTCCGCATCCGAAAGCATGTCCCACTCGTCGGCGTATTCCACAAGCTTTTGATACGTCTGCTCTTGCGCCTCGGTCGTGATGTTGGCCGGATCGTAAACGACGACTTTGTACGTATACGCTCCCAGCAGCAACGCAAACACCGCGATGCCGGCCAGGAACCATTTGAGGTTTTTGCGAAAAAACGACGGTTCGACCGCTTCCGGTTTCTCTGGCTTTTTCGCTTTCGCCTTTTTTTCCGTTTCGTCTTTCGTCTTGTCCTTCGCCGTTTCCGCTTTTTCCTTTTTGACCGCTTCCGGCGTTTCCTTTTTCTTTTTCGGACGGGCGGACCGCACTTTTTTTAGCGGCTTGCGCTTTGGCGTTTCTTTTTCCGCCTTCTTCGGATCATCCAGTTCGATGGACGAGTAGATCGACTGAATCATCTGCTCGTCGACCCGGGCGTCCTGATGAATCGAATCCGTCGTAAAGTCCTCGACTTCTTCAATATGGGTTCCGTCCTCTTTTTGTTCGCGGCGGTACTTTTCCTCTTCTTCCTCGATTGTCAGCTGTCCCCGCTCTTTGCGCAGCAAATCCAGGGCGCTCGACATCGTCTTTTCGGCACTCTGGCGCTCGACAGGCGTCATCGCGGGCGAAACGTCTTCCCGTTCCGGCTGCGAATCTTTATTGAGAGCCATTTCGGTTTTTTTATTGAGTAACGCTTTAACAAACGCGTCGATTTCCCCATTTTGTTTTGGCTTTTTTTCGCTCATTTTTTTTCCTCCGCTTTATATTTTAGCAAACTCTCGTCCTGATTCCCACTCTCCATCTTGATGAAGTGCACAAAACGTGCCTTTCGACTTGACGCTCGTTTTTCACTCGCTCGCAAAAACCGTCTCCCACATCGTCTTGGAGATGTTGCGCGCCCACGTCCATGTAAAATCCGGCGTGAAATGCACTCCGTCTTCCTGGTAGTTCGAAAGATCGTTTCCGAGCGGATCGTTGTCGACGTAAATCCATCCGCGCCGCTGGCACATTTCCTGCAGCTGGACGTTGTATCTGGCCGCCTTGTCCCAGCGCGGCGAGCGCTCCTTGGCGCTTGGCGTGACGTCGATAATCGAGCAGACGAAAACCTTGGCGTCCGGAACCACCGCAAGCAACTCGTCGATTTTTTGCTCGAACGTTTGCGCGTAGGCATTATCTCCATCCCCGCCTATTTCAAGTCCCATATCGTTGACGCCATACGAAAAAACGAGCCGGGCCGGCCGGGTTTGCTGGATCACGTCTTTATAGTCGGTGCAGTTCAATATCGTATGCCCTGCTTCCGCGTACACAAAATCGGGATCGAGGACGCCATAGCTTTTCAAGCCATAGGCGCGCGAATCGCCAAACAAGGCGTAGTCGTCAAAGGCGGCGATGACGTCGATTGCCCCGCTGTCCATCATCGTTTGCAGCTCCTTTTTCTTTCGTTCCTGAAGCACTTCGGCCATGTTTTCCGGCTTCAGCTGCGTCTGCTTTTGAATGTAGATCCGTCCGGGCATTTCAGGCTGCAAGATCTTGAAAGCGAAAAAGCCGGTCAAAAACACAAAAAAAGCGAATCCCCCCAAAAGAGCGACCTTCCCGCGAAGCGGCAACGCGCGCAAAATCCTTTTCCACTTTTTTTTCATTGTTTCCCTTTGTCCTTTCCATAAAAAAAAGCCTAGATCCAAATCTAAGCGATCGGTTTTGAATCCGCGCCATTCAGCGACTTTCTTCCCGTTTCCGCTTCAAAACCGTTCTGATTTCCCTTGGCGACGTCTTGTCGTTCGGACGTCGTCCAAAACCATTTTACCTTGTTTTACCGGGTTGTCCAGCGTGTTTTCATCCAATTTCAAACCAGAACGCAAGCGTGGACCCGCTCCCGCTTCTTTGGATCCGGATTCGTTAAAAATAAAACAATTCCTCGAATTTTTTATCGAGCGCGATACACAAAATCAAAGCGAGTTTGGCCGTCGGGTTGAATTGACCCGTTTCGATCGAGCTGATCGTGTTGCGGGATACGCCAACCAGCTTTGCCAGCGCGGCTTGCGACAGCTTCTTTTCGCGGCGCGCCTCTTTCAAGCGGTTTTTTAAAGTCAGAGGTTCGTTCATGGTTTCATCATAGCACAAAAGGAAAGCGTCAAAAAAAGAAGATGCGGGTTCATCTTCTTATTTCAAGCATTTTCTTTTTCAGCTGGTTTTCCATATCGAGCATCGTCGACTCCGCCTGAAGGCGCTTTTGCCGGCCTTCCTTTTGGATCTGCATCACTTCGTCGAATGTCTGGATCAGCTTTTCGTTGGTTTGCTGGAGCGTCTCGATGTCGACAATGCCGCGGTTGGTTTCCCTCGCGGTTTCCACCGAAGCCATATGCAGCGATTCGGCGTTCTTTTTGAGCAGCTCGTTGGTCATGTCCGTCACTTCGCGCTGCGCCTTGGCGGCCTGCTTGGCGTGGTTGAGGCCAAACGCGAGCACGAGCTGGTTTTTCCAAAGCGGGATCGTGTTGACAAGCGTGGTCTGGATCTTGTCGATCATGACCGAGTTGGAGCTTTGCAGCATGCGCAGCTGCGGGGCGGTCTGGATCGAAATCATGCGCGACAGCTCCAGATCATACAGCTTTTTCTCAAACCGGTCGACAAAGGAAATCAAATCCTGATACGCCTGCGCGTCTTCCGGAAGCTGCGAGCGTTCGGCTTTTTGCTTGGCTTGCGGCAAATCGGTTTGCTCGGTTTCCTTGAGCTTTTTCTTGCCGGCCAAAATGTACATGGAAAGCTCTTTGAAGTACTGCGCGTTGAGCTGGTACATCTGGTCGAGCATCGCGTTGTCCTTGATGAGCACGATTTGCTGGTTCTCCAGATTTTCGGCGACTTTCGTCACGTTGGTTTCCGCTTTGGCGTAGCGGGCTTTCATCGCTTCCAACTGATTTTTCCCTTTGTTGAAAAAACCAAAAATCCCTTTTTTCTCCTCGGCTTTCGGATCGGTTTCCTTCAGCTCGATCACGACGTTGGCCAGCATGTCGCCCACATCGCCCAAATCTTTGGTTTTGACGCTTTCCAGCGTCTTTTCCGAAAAGTCGGCCAGCTTTTTTTGCGGCGCGCTGCCATACTGAATGATCTGGTTCGTGTCCTTGATGTTGATTTTACTCGCGAAATCCTCGATCATTTTCATTTCCTGCTCGCTGAACTGGGTCGTGTCGATATGGACATCGGCCAGCGGTTCCGCGACTTCCTGCTTGGGCGTGGCCAGCGCAGGCTCCGTCAAAGTCCGGGACACCGGTTCCTGTTCCGGCTCCAGAGTCAGTGAGATCGTTTCTTTGTTTTCTTCTGTCATAAAGAATCCTTTCTATGTTTAGCGGGGAAGCTTGTCTTTGGTCAGGCCTTCCCTTGCCAGCAGCGTTTCCAAAACGGAAATATCCGAGGCGACTTCCATCGAAGTCATTTCAAACAAGTCGTCATACAGCTCGGAAAGCGCGAAATTGAGCGTGTCGAGCGTATTTTCGATATCGCGCTTTGATTTTTGAATGTTGTCGCCCGGATCGGGATAGGCGCTCAGCTCGACATACGTTTCCAGCAGTCGCTCGATCGAAGGCAAATAATGCTTTGTCATATTGCGGGCGTCCTCAGCATCTTCGGGGTGTTCCTGAATAAACACGAGGATGTGCCGGATGTTTTGCTCCAGCGTGTCCAGTTTTTGGCTCACGACCGCGTCTTTGATGAGATCGTTGTAGTGACGGATTCTGGACAGCGTCCGCTCGCCTTCCTGAATCATCGACTGCGCCAGCGGCGTAAGCGGCGTCTCTTCGTCATCAACCGCAGTGTGCGGTAGATCCGGAAGCGTTCCGGCTTCAAACGCCTCGTCGGTGGCGTAAAAAATGTTTTTCTTGCGATCCACGTGACCTTGCAGAAACAGCCGGTCCGCGATCATATCGTGCAAATCGGCGATCGTCGACGCGTCCGTGCCGTAGACCGCCTCGGACAAACTGGAAATCGGCACCATGTCCTGCTTGGAAAGGTTCGAGATATAAATGTGAAACCGTTTCATATAGCTGGACTGCTTTTTCGCGGTATGGGTGCCGGCGATGCCGAAAATGAGCAGGATGAGGCACGGAATCAGCAAAAAGCTCGACCCCGCGATCGCCGGTTTGGCCGTCTGCCAGCCTTCCAGCAAAAGATAGATCAAATCGAAGCCAAGAAAAATCGCCGTGCCGATGCCGCCGATGGCGCGCAAGGCCCGGTATCCGGAGAGCTGGCTCTTGATCTTCTTTTCAATTTTCGTGATTTTCCGAATGTCGTATTTTTGGTTAAGTGTCGCCGACTTGACGGCGGTGGAGTACTGCTTGATTTTGTTGTTGATCATGGATGTGGTGGAATTGACCGTTTTTTCAATCGACCGGTTCAGTTCCGTGAAATCGAGGGTGTCGATCGCGTTTTTCAAGGTGTGGCCGATGTTCTTTCCAAGATCCATCCAATCGTTTTGGCTCATACAAATCACCTCTTTCATAATATATTTGTATTTTACCATAGATGCTTTGAAAATGGGGTTTGTCCGAATGACAACTTGGAAAAAATAAATAGTGGAATCGACTCGAGTATGGTACTCTTAATATTATGAATAAAGAAGAAAAGAAAAAGAAAGTGATCATCCTTTTGGGGATATGGGGCGTGTGCATGCTCGTATGCGTCGTGATCGGCATGAGCCGTTCCACGAAGGCGATCGTGAAAAGGGAAACGGGCAAAAGCGTGATCGCGCAGACGGAAACGGTGGATGCAAAGCCGGAAGAAGCCCCGACGCTGGATTTGTCCGCCCTGCAAAGCAAGCTGAAGGCGTATTTAAAGGAAAACGACATCGGCAGCAAGGATGTCGGCTACTATGTGGAAGATCTGGAAAGCCGGCAGTCTATCGAAAACAACGGAGACGAGCTGTATTTTGCGGCCAGCACATATAAAATCCCGCTGGCGATGGTGTGGTACGACGCCATCAACGCCGGCGATGTCGAGGAAAGCGAGTACCGGGACTTGCTGGAAAACATGATTGTGTACTCGGACAACGACGCGGCTGAATATTTATTCGAGTCGCTGGGCGGCTGGGGCGAGTTCAAAGACGCGATCACGGCGTACGACAAAAAACAAAAGGCGGATTCGGATTATCTGGTTCTCGACAACACGTTCACGCCCGCCAACATGGGACATATCGTCACGTACTTGTACGACCACCAGGAGGAATACGACCATCTCATCAAGGACATGAAAAAATCCATGCCGGGACAGTTTCTGGACCGCAATTTGAACATTTATTTCGCGCAGAAATACGGCTCATACGAAGAAGCGTACAACGCGGCGGGCGTGTCTTTGACCGGGCATCCATACGTCGTGACGATTTACACGGATCTGGGAGATTACGGCGAGAGCGTCATCGGGGATTTGAACGAGATCTGCTACGATTTTTTTAATACAGCGGAATAAAACCGGCTTGTTTGGTCTTTTTACCGGCAAATATTCAAGTTTGGTTTTCAATCAAAAAAAGGATGCTATAATGAAACCATGTTAGATGAAAAAGAACTAATCGAAATTATCGAACCGATCCTCGAAATCCTACGATCTCTGGAAGACCAGCTGGGAACCAGCTTGATGGAAGTGCCTTCCATCCATTTCGTGCGCGACCCGCAGTCGACGGATTTTTTGATTGGCGACCATCGGCTCGACGAGGAGGCTCTCCAGCAAATCGAAGAGTTTCTTCAACAGGAAATCGAGAGTATGTATCATCCAACGATTTTGCATTAATCTCTTGATTTTTTTTATGGTTTCCTGTAACATAATTCGTGCGCGGGCGTGGCGAAATTGGTAGACGCACTAGACTTAGGATCTAGCGCCTTCGGCATGGGGGTTCGAGTCCCTTCGCCCGCACCATTTTGAAGCGGACAAAGCGCAGATGACAACAGCGTGTTGTGGATCTGCGCTTTTTTTTATTGCATTGAATTGTCAAGTATTTTCGTTTGTTCCTCTATCCCATGGATGTCGTGGAAGCGGAAAATAAAATTGGACTTGATTCAGTTCTTCCGT
>NZ_CAXHOA010000002.1:45627-221038 GCF_964018005.1 uncultured Dubosiella sp. | reverse complement strand
ATTTCAATCCACTCAACCCAAGAGGGTTGAGACCGTATCACTAACCAATTAACATCTAATTTCTTAAACAAACGTCAACGTTTGGAAATCATTTAAATATATCTCTATGAATTATCCTCATTTTCTTATTCAGGCACTTTTTCTTTCGGTGCGAATCTCCCAAAGATTTCAAGTTCACTTTCTATTCGCACGAAGAAAACATCAAATTTATTTCCTTTTCATAGCTTAATCCACATTTTATACATGAACTTGATCTAAATGATTTTCTACTTAATTCAAAAATTCTTTTATTTTAAATAAGTCACTCCTCCCAATAAAAACAGTTATATTCTCGGATTTTTATAACCCCTCTTGCTGAATAAATCCAAATCTTTTTATTTATTATACCTCAAACGAAAACTTATATTCAGTCTACCAGATTAAATAAACGAAGAAATAAATATGCACATAAAGAAAACCCCTGCATCCCGACATTTTCAGAATCACAAGGGTTTCATTCAATTCAATTTCTCTATCTCAACCTAAAACAACGTCATCTGGTTCTCCTCGTCCAGACCCTCCGTCGCCCCCATCTGGTCCATCTTATCCAGCAAAGTCTTCGAAATCTGCGTCCGCTTCAAAACATCCTCCTTCGAAAGAAACGCCCGCTCCTCCCGCGCCTTGACAATCGACTTTCCTACGTTGTCACCCAGACCGTCCAGCGACGTGAACGGCGGAATAATCATCTTCGGATTGTCCGGATCGACCCGGAACTCCGTGGCCGCCGATCTCGTAATCGAAAGATTCGTAAACCGGTATCCCCGCAGCACCATCTCCAGCGCCAGCTCCAGCGTATCGTAAATCGCCTTGTCCTTCGGCGTGTTCATCTCCTTGTTCAGCTTGATCTCGCTCATCTTCTTCCGGATGGCTTCCTCGCCCTGAATCATCGTCTGAATGTCGTACGCATCGCAGCGAATCGAAAAATACTGGCAATAATAATACGCCGGCATATGCACCTTGAACCAGGCGATCCGCACCGCGTTCATCACATACGCCACCGCATGCGCCTTCGGGAACATATACTTGATCTTCTTACACGACTCGATGTACCAGTCCGGCACCTTGTTTTCCTTCATGAGCTCTTCCCACTCCGGTTTCAAGCCTTTGCCCTTTCGCACGCTCTCCATGATCGTGAAGCTCGCCTTCGGCGGCAAGCCATATCCCATCAAATCCACCATGATGTCGTCACGACAACCAATGACCTCGTTCAGCTTACACGTGCCATCCTCGATCAAATCCTTCGCGTTCGACAACCATACATTCGTACCATGCGACAATCCCGAAATCGTCACCAGCTCCGCGAACGTCTTCGGCTTCGTCATCTCCAAAATCCCGCGCACAAACGGCGTACCAAACTCCGGGATTCCCGCCGCACCCGTCACTTCCGAGTACCGCGTCGAGTCGATATCCAAACCATCCAGCGACGAGAAAATCGACATCGTCTTCGGATCGTTCATCGGAATCGTCGTCACGTCGATTCCCGTCATTCGCTCAAACATCTTCATCGCCGTCGGGTCGACATGACCCAAAATATCAAACTTCAAAATATTGTCATGGATCTGGTGGAAGTCGAAATGCGTCGTCTTCCACTCCGCGTACGGGTTGTTCGCCGGATACTGCACCGGCGTAAAGTCATGCACATCCATATCCAGCGGCACCACGACGATTCCGCCCGGATGCTGCCCCGTCGTTCGCTTCACGCCCTCGCAGCCCTTCGCCAAATCCGTCCGCTTCGCCTCCGAAAACGGAACCGGAAGCTCCATTTCCTCCTCGAAGCCTTTCACGTAGCCGTACGCCGTCTTCTCCTGCACCGTGCCAACCGTGCCGGCCCGGAACACATGATCCTCGCCAAACACCTCTTTCGTATAGGCGTGGGCGTTGGCCTGGTATTCCCCCGAAAAGTTCAAGTCGATATCCGGCACCTTGTCCCCCTCGAAACCAAGGAACGTCTCAAACGGAATATCCTGCCCGTCGCCCCGCATCGGCCGATGGCAAATCGGGCACTCCTTATCCGGCAAGTCGAACCCCGACTTCACCGAGTCGTCATCCAAAAACTCGTAATGCTGGCAATGATGGCAAATGTAATGCGGCATCAGCGGATTCACCTCCGTGATCCCCGACATCGTCGCGACAAAACTCGAACCAACCGAACCACGGGAACCAACCAGATACCCGTCCTCGTTGCTTTTCTTCACCAAAAGATGGGAAATATAGTAAACCACGTAGTAGCCCGCGCCAATGATGCTGTCCAGTTCCCGCACAAGCCGCTTCTCCACGATTTCCGGCAAATCCTTCCCGTACCACTGATGCGCCGTTTCAAAACAAATGTCCCGCAGCTTTTGATCGGAACCCTCGATATCTGGCGGATACAGCTTGTCCTTGATTGGATAAATCGGCTCCATCGTATCTTTCAGCTTGTTCGGATTGTCAATGACGATTTCCCTCGCCTTGTCCTCGCCAAGCCAGCTGAACGCCGACAACATTTCCCGCGTCGTCAGCAAATACTGGTTCGGCGCCGGATACATCTTCCGGTCCTGCGCGTTGTACTTATACAACGGATGCCGCGCGTTGCCAATCGCCTTCGCGTTAATATAAATATCCCGGATACGTTTCTCATGCGGATGCACATAGTGCGCGTCGCTCGTCGCCAAAACCGGCTTGCCAAGCTCGTCGGCCGCCTCCAAAATATAGCCCAGCACCTTCTTCAAATCCGCCGCGTTCAAAATCGCGCCCCGGTCGATCAAGTTTCGATAGCATTCCAGCGGCTGCACTTCCACGTAGTCGTAAAACTCCATCGTCTTCTTCAGCAAGTCGTGGTCGCGCGTATGCGCCATCTCGAACACCTCGCCGTTCTGGCACGACGACCCCAGCAGCAAATTTCCGTTTTTATGCTTCTCCATCAGCTCCGCCCGCGGGATGCGCGGCTCGGCCACGACATTTTCCGTCGACTTGCCATTGTACGCCAAATACTTCGTATGCGACAACGTGATCAGCTCAAACAGCTCCTTCAGCCCTTCCTTGTTTTTGGCAAACACCGTGATGTGGCTTGGCCGCACCTTTTTAAAGCTGTCCTCTTTCTGGTTGTCCTGCAACGTATCCAGCGTGGCATCCGACTTGTACGCGTTCAACATATGGCAAAGCACTTGCGAAAGCACCTCCGCATCGTAATCCGCCCGGTGCGCCCCTTCGCCATCGTACTTCACGCCATAGTGCCGGCACACGTTCCCCAGACGATACCGCTTCAAGTCCAGCATCGCGTGCGCCAGCGGCAGCGTGTCGATCACCGGATTCGAAAATTCCGGCTTGCCAAGCTTTCTTGCCGCCGCGTTCATGAACCCCACGTCAAACGTCGCGTTATGCGCCACCAGCACCGCGTCCCCGATCCATTGCTTTAAATCGTCAAACACGTCCTCGATTGGCTTCGCCGCGTCCACGTCGCTCTGGTTGATATGCGTCAGGCTCGAAATGTGCGCCGGGATCGACCGCTTCGGATTGACAAACAACTGCTTGCGGTCAATCACTTCCCGATCCTTCATCTTCACCGCACCAAACTCGATGATCTCGTCCAGCCGGTTCGAAAGACCCGTCGTCTCCAAGTCGAAAATGACGTACTCCGCGTCCTCCAGCTTGCGATGGTCATTGTTGTAGACGATATGGTACACCGGGTCCACCATGCTCATCTCGCAACCATACAGCATCTTGAACTTGCGTTCCGGATCCTTTTTGTTCAGCGCGCTCACCTTGTGCTGCGCCATCGGAAACGCCTGCACGACCTGGTGGTCGCACACCGCGATCGCGTCCATCCCCCAGTCGTACGCCGTCTGAATGTATTCCTCGATCGCGCACACGCCATCCATTTCCGAAAAATTGGAATGCACGTGCCATTCCACCCGTTTTTTCAATTCCGGATCCCTGCGCTTTGGCGCCGGAATTTCCTCCACTTTGGAAATCATAAACGAGTTCGCCCGCGAATACGAGTCGTACACGACTTGCCCAGTCAGCCGGACAAACATGCCTTTGCCCACCGACTCGATTTCCTCCAGCGTATGGCGCTTGCCTTCAAACCGCTTGGCGACGATCGCCTCCTCGTAGTCGGACACATACAGCATCTGCAACGTTTTGCCACTCTTCGTCACCCGGTTGTCGACATCGAAAATGTGGCCTTCGACGCACACGTTGTCCATGCCCACTTCCAGATCCGCGATTTTAACTAGCGGCGCCGCCTCTTTTTTGTAGCGGGCGAACCGCTCCTTCTTTTCCACCGGCGCGCTCTTTGGCACCGGAAGATCCGGAATGTACACGGCTTCCACCGGCTGGTCGTCTTCGACCAAATCCACTTTCAGCGCCTGCCGGATGCCGACTTTCGCCAGCAGCTCCTCCAACCGCTTCAGCGAGCGGTTCATCGCCGCCGCCTTTTCCTCATCCGTCGTGGAAAACGTGTACGATTGCTCGCCCTTGCTTGGATTGATATACCGGAAGCATTGCAGCCGCGTTTCCTTTTGCGTGAAAAAAGCGACATAGCGCGATAACTCGCCCACGTTCACTTCGCCGTTTTCCGCCTGAATCGTCACGTCCACGCTGGCATGGAACGTCAGCCGAAGCGCGTTGACCATCCGGTCGTACACCTCGTATGGCAGGGGCGCCTTCAAAGCGAAATACAACGTCAGCTCGCGGCGTCTTGAATGAAACTCCGGCGTCTGAAAATAAGAAGCCCCCTCAAAAAAAGAGGCGAGTTCCTCGGGGAGAAACTCGATCAATCCTGTAATATCGTTTTTCGACATAGACCCTCCTCTTCTACTTGGCCATTTTTTCGAACGCGTTTTTCGCCGCTTTCTGCTCCGCCTTCTTCTTCGTGCTGCTCACGCCCACGCCCAGCTGAATGTCGTCCAAATACACGCCCATCGTAAAGGTTGGCGCGTTGCTTGGCCCGACTTCCTCCAGCAGGCGGTACTGGAGCGTTTTGCGCGAATCCGCCTGGATGACTTCCTGCAAATGCGTTTTGTAGTCCGTCACCTCGTCGCTCTTTTCCTCTTTGAACACCGGCTTCATGACCTTCTGCAAAATCGAGTCCACCGCCTTGTAGCCCTGATCCAAATACACCGCGCCGATGCACGCCTCAAAATGGTCCGCCAAAATGCTCGCCCGCTTGCGGCCGCCCGATTTTTCCTCGCCGACACCAAGCATTAAATAATTGTACCAGCCCAGCTGCTCGTTCAAATGGGCGAGGGTCGCCTCGCACACCGTTTGCGCGCGCAGCGTCGTCATTTTGCCTTCGCGCATTTTCGGTTCCATTTCAAACAACTGCTGGGCGCTCCAGATTTGCAGCACCGCGTCCCCCATGAATTCCAGACGCTCGTTGTCGTCGATTCCGTTATGATGTTCGTTGGCGTACGAAGAATGCGTGCACGCCTCGATATAATATTTCGGATCCTTTACGGAATATCCGTTTTCCTCCATCCAGTCAATTAATGTTTTCATCCATTTCCTCCTGCTCCAACAATGTTTTCAAAACGCAAGCCGGCACGAATTTCGCCACATCCTGATGGTATTTGACGAGTTCGCGCACATTCGAGCTTGAGTATAAATCGTACTCCGGCTTCGTAAACAGGCAAACCGTTTCCACGTCCGGATCCAAATACCCGTTCATAAACGCCATGTTTTGCTCGTACGCACAATCCTGCCCGTTCCGGATGCCGCGAAACAGCACTCGCGCCCCCGCCTTTCGACAGGCGTCCACAACCAATCCGTTTTGGACGGCGCAACGCACGTTCGGCAACCCGGCGCACGCCGCCTCCAGCCACGCCAGCCGCTGATCCAGCGAATACATCGAACGCTTTTCGGAATTGACCGCCACAAACACATACAACGTATCCACAAGCCGGCTCGCGCGCTCGATAATGTCCACGTGCCCGAGCGTCAGCGGATCAAAGCTGCCGCAAAACGCGCCAATCATAACCGCACCCCTTTCATTTCCTTTTCCCGGATCTTCGAAATCATCTGCTGGCAAAGCCCCAGCGCGAAGGAAACCGCCAGCAAAGACGAGCCGCCGCTGGAAATAAACAGCAGCGGGATCCCGGTCATCGGGATCAGCGCCCCCACGCCGCCAACATTCAAAGCGAAATGCAGGAACAAGTACGTTCCCGTTCCAATCAAAATCATTTTTTTCACCGTGTCCTGCGTACGCAGCGCGTAATAAATCAGCCGGTACTCAATCACGCCATATAAAAAGATAATAAACGCGAAGCCGAGAATTCCCGTTTCCTCAATCGTCACCGCGAGGATGTAGTCGTTGTCGGCCTGCGTCAAATAGCCGTATTTGCGCGAGGAATTGCCAAACCCTTTGCCAATCACGTGGCTGTCCGCGATTCCATACAACGAGTTGGCCGGCTGGTAACCGGTCCCGTAAATATCCGAATACGGGTTTTTCGCGTTGACGATCCGCGTCGCGATGTGGGCCAGCGGCGTTTGGGCAAGAAGATCGGTCCCGATGTCCGTGACGCCAAACAAGCCGACGAGCGCGATAGCGCCAGCCGCCAGCAACACAGTCACCCGCTTTTGCACTTTGCGCAAAGTCGGATACGACGGCAGCATCATGCACACGTACACGATGCCGCTCGTGATGGCCGCCGTCCCGTAGTCTTTTTGCGCCGCCAGCAAAATCATCGTCACAAGCCAGGCGATGAGCGGCCAGCGGAAAAACGCGAAAAAGGACTTGCGCTGCTCGCGGTTGCGCTTGGCGCTATACACCGCGCACGCGCAAATGATGATCAGCAGCGGCTTGCCGAATTCGGAAGGCTGCAACGTGACCGAACCGATGCGGATCCAGGCGTGGCTGCCGCCAACGGCCGGAAACGCGAACGGGGTGATCATCGCCCCGATAAAAATCAAAAAAATCACGATTTGGATGCGGTAGAACCAGCGCAGACTAAACCCCTTGTCCGCGTACAGGAACGTCAAATACGCCGCGCCCAAAAAGGCGAACTGTTTGACTAAAGCGAAAAGCACCGTGCGCAGCGAATCCGTCGTCTGGCCTACCGCGGTCGAGGCGATCATCGCGGTCCCGAAAAGCATGAGTCCAAAGATCGCCAGGTTGAGCGGAACGTCCGAGTAGGGAGCCAGCGTCACCGTGTTGATAAAATCGCGGATCCGCGTATTGCGTTTCAGCTTGCGAAGATATCTCTTTTCCTTTCTGGAAATTTTTTTTCTTTGTTCAGACATGCTCCCATTCTACCATAGAAACGACATGTTCATCGAACCTTTTTGCACAATCTCCCCGTAAGATAAAATCGAATGGAACGATTTGTCAACACGTTGAAAATGGATTAAAATGAAAAAGCGAGGAAAATAAAATGAAAATAACATTAGATACGATTATTAGCGATCACGATCCTAGGATCCGCGAGAAAAGCGAAAAAGTTGCCCTTCCCCTGGACGCGCAGGACCGCGAGCTTCTCGAAGCGATGCTTACCTACGTGCGCGATTCACAGGACGAGGAAATCGCCGAGCGCGACAACCTGCGCCCCGCCGTGGGCATCGCCGCCATCCAGGTCGGCGTTCCAAAACAAATGCTAGCCATCGTCTGCCCGAACCCGGACAACGAGGAGGAAGACATCGAACTGGCTCTGGTCAATCCGAAAATCATTTCGGAATCGGTGCAAAACGCCTATTTGGATTCCGGCGAAGGCTGCCTGTCGGTACTGGAAGAGCACGAAGGGCACTCCATGCGGCACGCCCGCATCAAAGTGCGCGCCTTTGACTTGGTGCGCAACGAAAACGTCACGATTCGCGCGAAAGGGTTTTTGGCGATTTGTCTGCAGCACGAAATCGACCATTTGTCGGGCATTTTGTTTTATGACCGCATCGACCCGAACGATCCATGGAAAACGGATCCGGAAGCAGAAGTGTACTAGCTTCTGTTTTTTTGTTCCTAATAGAGTATAATAAAGTTAAAGATTTTTTTATGAATAGAAAGAGGTCATCAATGCCAAATAAATCGAATCACCATCAAGGAGGGCATTTGACAAACAAAAAGACCCCGGTTCGCAAAAATCAAGTCCAAAAAGGCGACACGTTGATTTACGCCTTGGGCGGACTTGGCGAAGTCGGAAAAAACATGTACTGCTATGAATATGAAAACGAGATCTGCATCGTCGACTGCGGCGTTTTGTTCCCTGGCGACGAGCTGCTCGGCGTAGACTATGTCATCCCGGACTACCACCATTTGATCCGGATGAACAAAAAAAGGAAATTCCTCGTCATCACGCACGGTCACGAAGACCATATCGGCGGAATTCCTTTTTTGCTGAAACAGGTCCAGATCGACGCGATCTACGCACCACGGTTTGCCAAAGCCCTCATTCTAAAAAAACTTAGTGAACACAAAGGACTCGAAAAAGTCCCGATTATCGAGATCGACGAAGACTCGTCGATCAAGACTCGTTATTTTACTGTTGGTTTTTTCAACACGATCCACTCCATCCCGGACTCGCTGGGCGTGCTGATCACGACGCCAAACGGCTCCATCGTGCATACGGGCGACTTTAAGTTCGATCTCACCCCGGTGGGCACCAACGCCAACTACCAGAAAATGGCGTACATCGGCGTCATGCAGCCGGACGTGCTCATGGCCGATTCCACCAACGCCGGCGTTGAGGAGTTTTCGATTTCCGAAAAAGACGTCGCCAACGAGATTTTGGAAATCATGCGCAATGCCAAGCACCGGCTGATCATCGCGACGTTCGCGTCCAACGTGTACCGCGTCAACCAAATCATCGAGGCGGCGCTCAAATGCGGACGAAAGATCGCCGTCTTTGGACGAAGCATGGAAAACGTCGTGGATATCGCCCGGAAAATGGGTGTCATCAAAATCAAGAACTCGCAAATCCTTTCCCCTGAGGAGCTGTCCCGCACACCGGACAACGAAGTGTGCATTTTGTGCACCGGCTCCCAGGGCGAACCGCTGGCCGCCTTGTCGCGCATCGCGTCGGGCACCCACCGCCACATCCACTTGAAGCCAAGCGACACGGTGGTGTTCTCGTCCAGTCCGATTCCGGGCAACGCGTCCAGCATCAACAAGATCATCGACAAGCTGTTCCGCTCGGGCGCGACCGTGCTGTCCAAATCGGTTTTAACCAATTTGCACACGACCGGCCACGCCTCCAAGGAAGAACAAAAGCTCATGCTGCAGCTCATCAAGCCGCACTACTTCATGCCGATCCATGGCGAATACAAAATGCTCATGCAGCATCGCCAAACCGCGATCGATACCGGCATGCCGCCTGAAAACATTTTTGTGTGCGCCAACGGTGACATTCTCATCCTGCGCAACCACGAGCTGCTGCAAAGCGACTGGCGCTACCAGGGCGACGACATTTATGTCGACGGCAACGACATTTCCGGTTTGTCGACCGCCGTCCTTAAAGACCGCCGCATTTTAGCCGACAACGGTCTGGTCGCCGTCATCATCGCGATCGACTCGAAGGAAAACAAGATCCTCTCCAGACCGGTCATCGTTTCGCGCGGCTTCGTCTTTATCAAAGACAGCCAGGCGCTCATCAAGGAAGCCGAATTTATCGTCGGCGCGTCTTTGCAGGAAAAAATGAAAGAGAAGACGACGTTCTCGGAAATCAAAAACTGCATCCGTTCGACGCTGGAGCCGTTCCTTTACAAAAAGACGCATCGGAATCCAATCGTGATCCCGGTCATCTTGAACTCGAAACAAACGATGGAGGAAATCACGAAAAAGCGCGCCGCGCACGACCGTTCGAAACGGCCGATCCATTCCAGACGGGAAAACAATCATCGGGAAGCGAAGTAATTGCTTCCCTTTTCTCTTTTTATGGTAAAATTGTGCATATGACAAAACTTCAAAAAACCTTGTTCATCGCCGTGGCCGTCCTGACCGCGTGCATGATGTCGATTTGCGCCTCGCTCTATCATGCCATTTACATCGAGCCTGGCGAGATTGCTGTCAACTACCAGATGATCAAAAACAAAAAAATCCCAAAAGACATGTACGACGTGTCCATCGTGTATTTCACCGATTTGGAGTATGGCAAATTCCAGGACCAGAAGCGGACGGACGCCTTGTTCAAAAAAATCGAGGAGCTGCACCCGGA
The DNA here is from genome assembly GCF_964018005.1 of uncultured Dubosiella sp. Taxonomy (NCBI): domain Bacteria; kingdom Bacillati; phylum Bacillota; class Erysipelotrichia; order Erysipelotrichales; family Erysipelotrichaceae; genus Dubosiella; species uncultured Dubosiella sp. Next base: position 210,881 of record NZ_CAXHOA010000002.1, on the reverse strand, counting down.
CATTCTTATTTTCGGCGGCGACCTTTTCGACGCCAAATACAAAACGACCGACCAGGACCGGCAGGCGATGATCGACCGGTTCGCGGCCCTTCCGGCCTCGCTGGGCAAGTTCGCCGTCATCGGCGAGCAGGATCTTGTCAACGAGGAGCGCCAGACGCTTGTCTACGACATTTACGCCAACAGCCAGGTCGAGGTCGTCGACAACAGCACCCGGTTTCTTGGCAACCGTTCCAAGTCGGGCATTCAGCTGATCGGTTTGCGTACCGACGCCGACTTCAACCAGGCGCTCGCCAACGTGGATGACACCCACTACAACTTGCTCGTGTCCCATTACGCCGACCACCTGCGCAACGACGCGCTTAAAAACGTCTCGATTTCCTACGCGCTGGCGGGAAACTCGCACGGAACGCAAATCCTGTATCCGATCCTTGGCGGCTACCGCAAATATCCGGGCAACGAAAAACTCAACCGCGACAACGGGGCGAATCTTCCGTTTCCGTACTATATTTCGGCGGGAACCGGCTGCATTCACGTCAACGCCCGTCTGAACGCCACGCCGGAAATCGTCTATTTGATTTTTTCACGATAGCCTATCCATCTTCCTTTTTGGAAGATTTTTTCATGTTTTCATGGTGTTTTCCTTGATTTTGTGTATAATGAAGTCATCAACGACAGGGGCGCCGCAAGGCTGAGATGTGCGAAGCACGGTCCCTCGGACCTGATCTAGATAATACTAGCGTAGGGAGTCTGTGGATTATTTCCTGCGCCTCATTGGAGGTGTTTTTTTATGAAAAAAAATTTATCTGTCAGAGAGCTTGTGTTGATGGCCTTTTACGTGGCTTTGTTTATGGTGTTGGACACGTTTGTCAACACGCTGCCGTTTTTCCAAATGCCCAATGGCGGAAGCCTTGGTCTTTCGACCATTCCTTTGCTGATGGCAAGCTATCAGCTCGGCTGGCAAAAAGGACTCGTCGTTTCGATTGTGAGCGTCTTCGCCCAGTTCGCGACCGGTCCGATGTACACCCCCGATCTGCTCGGGTTCCTGCTCGACTATTTGATCGCATTTAGCGTATACGGTCTGGCTTGCCTGTTCCCGAATTTTGGCTGGTTTGATTCCGGTGTCCTGATCACCAACGTGATCCGCTTTCTTTCTTCGACGATTAGCGGATGCGTCGTATGGGGACTGCTTCCTTTGCCTTCGGCGGCCTACAACGCGACGTACATGGTCCCCACGCTGCTTCTCGACCTCGTGCTCGTGCCGCTGCTGCTCAAAGCGCTAGCGCCTCTCATGAACAAGGCGCGGGCCTGATCTATCTCTATCCGTTTCCGGGATGCCGTTTCGGCATCCTTTTTCATGGGCAAAAAAAAAGAAGACGCGCGTCTTCTTGCGTTATCCCGCCATGGCCGCCAAAATCAATGTGACAGCGAGCATGCCAAGGATCACGATGGATCCCGAATGCGGGATCGGCTGTTTCCAGTTGTCCTTCATTTCTTTTCTCCCCTTCTTTTCCCATTATGTTTTCATTTTTAACTTCTTATATTTCATATTGTAACATAAAACGCAAAACAATCCAAAAGAAAAAGACCATTTCTGGTCTTTTCGAATCTGGAAACCGTGATCTCCTACAGTCCAATCCGCTGGAATCGGAATCTTTTTTACTCCATTTTCTTCTAGAGCTTTGCGCGTAAATCCCTGTCTGCGGCCGATGCATCTCCCCTGCTTTAAATTCCAGCGTTTTTTTATATTATTAATACACCAAGAACTCCCATGTCCAAAATAAAATCCACTCATAAAATCCATAAAGAATACAGACTGTGCTTTTCAGGGGGATATGGATATCGCTCGCTTTGCGTGCGATTAGCTCTGTCTATAAAATACCATTGCCTATGGGATTGCGCAATTTTAACGACCTAAATGTTATGTTTTTTCTAATACAAATTTTAAACCAGAAATTTCTCGCGCAGCCGGGCGATGTCAGCCTTTTCCAAGCCAAGCCCTTCGATCAAATAATTTTCCATCGTGCCAAAATTTTGCTCGATGCTCTGGTACGCCAAATCAAGATACTCTTTTTTGGCGTCATACAAATCATCAAGATGGCCGACAAGATCGGGATGGGCGCGCAGCCGGACCGCCAGCGCGTCTTTTTCCCCTTTCAAATACACGTTTGTCTGCAAATAGTCCTGGTAAATCCGTTCTTTGGACACGCCCAAAGCGCTCAGCAGCAGCATTGTCCCGACACCCGTCCTGTCTTTGCCCTGGGTGCAGTGCCACAGCACGCTGCCTTTCTCGCTGGCGAGCAAATGCTCGAAAAAGCGCCGGTACGCCTTCAGTCCCTGCTCGGACACCACCAGTTCCTCGTACATGCAGCGCATCGTCTTTTTCGCGTGCCGAATCAAATCCAGCATGTTTTGCGCGTGCGTGTCTTTCGCCAGCAAGTCCAGCGAGGACGCTTTTCGCGGGGAAACATGGACGTTTTCCGCCTGCAGCATGATTGGATCGGGCGCGGCGAGCCGTTCGACTTCCGTCCGCAAATCCATCACGAGCCGGACGTCGAATTCCTGCTCCAACCGGTGCCGGTCGGCTTTGGAAATTTTATGCAAACTTCCGCTTCGCAGCAGCTTGTGGGGCAAAATGAACCGGCCGTCCATCGTCTGGATGCCGCCAAGATCGCGCGTGTTGTCCAAAGACTCGAACCCGATTCGACTGCCTTCGAACGCGCCGAAAATGATAGCCGGATTGGCTTGCTTCAACGCTTCGAACACGAGTTCCGGATCCTTGGACTCCAACTCGAAGGTGTACACTTTTTTATTTTTATCCACCAAATACAGCGCGCCTTCCCACTCGAACGCCCAAATCACATGCTGGATGTCGATTCGCCGTTCCCGTCCGTTTTCGCTGAACGTGATACTTGTCAAAGCATGATTGTTTTCCTGCATAGCCAATCCTCCTTGTATTATTATACCGGCCTCCTTTTTATCAGGTATCTTAAATGCCCAAAAGAAAATCCCCGCCAAAGCGGGGATCGCCAATCAATCGGGCAGGTTCGATTGAATCATGTCAATATACGTAATCAAAAACCGGACCGTTTGCGGCACGCCCAGCTTGGACGAGTCGATGCACAAGTCGTAAAACCGGGAATCGCCCCATTTGTGGTCGCAATAGTAATTGTGGTACGTCTTGCGGTTGCGGTCGGTCTTTTTGATGAGCGCCTGCGCTTCCTTTTCTGACAAGCCGAACTGCTTCATCGTCCGCTCGACTTTCATATCCATGGCCGCGCTGACGAAAATCGTGATCGGATCGTAGCCGTCCAGCACGCTTTCCCCGCAATGTCCCACGACGATAAACGACGCGCCGACCCGCGCTTTTTCCCGCAGGAAGTCGAACTCCTTCATCGCGATGTTGTCGATGTTCGAATTGGTCAGTCCGCGCACGGTCCGGGAACGGATCCGCCAACGGGGCGCCTCGTCGTACTGGTTGATTTGGTCGATGTCATAGCTTTCGTGGATGCCGATCTCGTTGAGCATATTTTCATCGTATACTTTCAGTTTGTAGTGGTCGGCCAGCGCCCGGGCGATTTCCTGCCCGCCGCTGCCAAACTCCCTTGAAATCGTAATGATCATCTTTTTTCCCTTTCTGTCTTACACATAACGGACAAACACGCAAATCATCGCGATCCCGATCACCAAAAGAGTGGCCGGCACGCAGTATTTACAATATTTGCCCCAGCCAATCGGATATCCGGCTTTCATCGCCACGGCCGTGCCCACGACGTTGGCGCTGGCGCCAATCGGCGTCGCCGAGCCGCCAATGTCCGTTCCAATCGACAGCGTCCACGCCAGCGTCGCCAGCGGCACCGACGAGCTGAGCGACAGCATGCGGATGACCGGAATCATCGTGGCCGCGAACGGAATGTTGTCCACAAACGCGCTGGCGATCGCCGACACCCACAAAATAATGCCAAGCATCACATACACGTTGCCGTTGGAAACAAGGGCGATGCCTTCCGCGATCCATTCGAGCACGCCGGTTTGCTCCAGGCCGCCCACGACCACGAACAGACCGATAAAAAACAGCAGCGTCTTGTAGTCGACCTTCGTCAAAATGAGCGGCGCTTTCCTTCCCGCGCCCGCCAGCGTCAAAATCGAAATGAAAACGCCGATGAACGCCACGCTCAAATGCGTGCTGCCATGCGTCACAAGCAAGACGATGGCCAGCAAAAAGATCGCGGTCGAAACAAGGAAGCCGCGCGGATGCGTGATGGCTTCCTTCGGATCGGGAAACGTCTCGATGTCCCGGATGTGCGCCTCGCTCTTTTTCAGCCCTTTGGCAAAGCACAGCCAAAAATACACCAAAACGAACACGAGCGCGATCAGGACGATCGAGCCGGTGTTGGCGACAAAATCGGCGAACGAGTACCCAAGCGCGGTGCCGATGATGATGTTGGGCGGATCCCCGCACATCGTGGCCGCGCCACCAAGGTTGGCGCAAAAGATTTGCGCCAAAATGACAGGCACCGGATCGAAGCGCAGCAGCTGCGCCAGCTCGACCGTGACGGCCGCCAAAAACAAGATGACGGTAATGCTGTCGATAAACATCGACAGAACCGCCGCCATGATCATAAACACCAGAAAGATCCACGTCGCTTTGTAGCGCACCATCTTCGCGAACCGCAGACAAAGCCACCGGAAAAATCCCGCATCCGCCATGCCTTCCACCATGATCATCATGCCGGCGATAAACAAAATTGTGGCCCAGTTGATTCCGCCCACCGTTTCGGCGCCTTCGCTGGCGCCATACCAAAACGCCGGGGTGAAGATGCTTTGCACGTTTAACGTCGACCAAATCGCGGGCCACGAGCCCATGCAGACGCCAAATACGAGCAGCAGCGTGGCCGCTCCGCACCCCAGTGTGACCACGTGCCGCTCGATTTTATCCAAAATAATCAACACGAACATGACCACAAAAATCGACACCGCGACCCACGGTGCCAATCCCAATGCATTCATAATCTTTTCTCTTTCAAACTGTTCTTATTCTAGCCCATTTTGATAAACACGCAACACATTTTTGTAAAATATTTTCTCGATCTCCTCTTCCGTATAGCCATGATGGCGCAGCGCCTGCGCCAGCTTGCCGATCTGGGAAGCGTCCTCGATTTCCAAATCCGACTGGATGCCGTCGAAATCCGTTCCCAGCCCGATGACGTCGACGCCGGCCAGCGCCTTGATATAGTCGATGTGGGCAACCATGTCTTCGACGCGGCTCTTGTTCGTTCCATCCAGCTTTAAAAAGTCGCCGCAAAAATTCAATCCCATGACACCGCCGCGCCGGGCGAGCGCCAAAATCATGTCGTCACTTAAATTGCGCGCCACCGGACATACCCCGTGGGCGTTGGAATGCGACGCCACGAAGGGCTTGGTCGTATGGCGAACGACATCCCAAAATCCCGCGTCGGATAGATGGGAAACGTCGATCAAAATGCCGAGCCGCTCCATTTCACGCACATACCGGATGCCAAACGCGTTCAAGCCGTGTTTTGTGTCGGCGCGCTGCAAGACGTCGGCCGCCTTGTAGTCGTCAAACGCGTCCATCGAGAAGTTGGGATGGCCGATGGCGTTGGGGTGGTTCCATGTCAGCGCAATCATGCGCACGCCCATGCGGTAATAGTTTCGAAGCATCGCCAGCGAGCCGAAAACGACATCGCCCTCCTCCAAGGTCAGCAGCGCGGAGATTTTGCCTTCGCGCGCGTTTTTTTCAATGTCGGCATATCGAAGAACCGGCGCGACGCGGTCGCGGTTTTCCTCCAGCATCCGGCAATACATGTCGTATAGTTTCATCGTTTCTTTTTCGGGTACGGCTTCCTTTTTTAAATTCGTGAACAAGGCGAAGTTCTGAACCATGCAGCCGCCTTTTTGCAGCTTGCTTAAATCGACGGACAAGGCATTGTTCACGAAGTCGGGCTTTGTTCCGCGCTCTTCTTGCTCCAGCCATTCCAAAACGGTATCGCAATGCATGTCAATGTATTTCATTTCGTTTTCCTCCGCTTCCATCATACCGCGTTTCGCCTCGTTGCGATCGGACAGTTTTGTAAAAAAAAACCCGCGCAGGGCGGGTCGCGAGATTACTCAACCATCGGGTTGGCAAGCTCGTGTTGAATTTCGTCTTTTTCAAAGGCGCTCATCTTCGAATTTTTGAAGTCCGGATCGCCTGGTTTATGCTTGTAAACAATCTTGAGGAAGATCGGGGTGATGACGGTTGTGAACACGACGCAAAGCAAGATCGGCGTCACGAACATTTCCGGCAGGATGCCTAGATTCATTCCCTTGTCGGCCACGATGAGGGCGACCTCGCCACGCGAGATCATACCGCAGCCGATTCGCAGCGACTGGGCCGGGTTGTACCGGCAAAGCAGGGCGCCGCCGCCGCAACCGATGATTTTTGTCAGGACGGCTGCCACGCACAACAAGACGACGAGGCCGACCAGTCCCCAAGTCACCTGGATCGGTTCCAGTTTCAAACCGATGCTGGCGAAGAAGATTGGCGTAATCAGCATGTAGGACAACGTGCCGATTCGCTTCATCACATATTCGCTTTGCGCGGTTCCGGAAATAATGAGACCAGCAACAAAGCTGCCGGTGATGTCGGCAACACCGAAGAACTCTTCGGAGCAGTAAGCCATGATGAGGGCGAACGCGAAGGATACGATCGAATATCGCTGCAAACCATGGTTCGGATCGTGACTGAACCACCATTTGAATACTTTGTGCATAATCACGCCGACAATGATCGAGAAAATGAAGAAGCCTAAGATCTTCAAGAGAACGACTCCGACATTGACACTGCTGTCGGCCATACCTGTTACAAGCGTGAGGCAGACGATACCAAGCACGTCGTCAATGACGGCGGCGGCCAAAATAACGTTGCCGCTTTCTGTGCTCATGCAGTGCATTTCTTTGAGTGTTTCAACGGTAATTCCCACACTGGTTGCCGTGAAGATGACACCAATGAACAGGTTTTCGATCCACGCCTGCGGACCGACGTTGTAAATCATACCGATCAAATAGCCGACCGCCAGAGGGATGAGCACTCCGAACAAGGCAATGATGAATGCCTTAAAGCCCGCTTTTTTCAGATCCGTAATACTTGTTTCCAAACCGGCGGAGAACATCAGGACGATGACACCGATTTCGGATAACGCAGAGATCAAATTGCTTGGCTCAACGATGTTGAGCACAGCTGGACCAAGCACGATTCCCGCGATCAGCGCGCCGACGACGCTTGGCATCCTCAGTTTTTTCGAGAAAATGCCGAATGCTTTCGTAAACAGCAGGATGATCGCGATATCGAGTAAATAACGATAGCTTTCCATATATATCCTCCATATATCGCATGCAACAGGTATATTACACCCGTATTATGGCAAAAAGCTATACTTTTTTCATACCTCTTGACTATAAAATTTGTTTTTTCCTAAGTAAACGTTTTCACCTCCACACTCTTTCCCTTTTTTATTTTTTATTCCGGATAAAAAGTCAAATTATGCAATAGGTAAAGCGTTTTCACAAAAAAGCGGACTTCCGTCCGCCCAGAGTGTTGACGAATTCCTACTTTTTATAAAGTGGGAGTTCGTTTTTCTTTTTTTTGTTTTGGTTTTTATGACTTCGCTCGACTTTGATGCCCAGAAACTAAAAAATTAGAGGTTTCCCTCTACTTCTTTGCCATTTCTTCCCATTTCTTTTCCTGCATTTCTTTTATATCCCACTTTCTTCGGGCCATTTTCATTAGATTATGACACGCAAAAATCATCGTCGCCTGGAATTGATTTTTTCCAAACCACGAACTCTCGTATATCTTAAATTGTGATATTCTTTGTTTTCCGCAAATACTTTTTCGATTGTTTCTTTTCTGTTTTTATAATGACTTTTCCATTGTGCTGTTTTGCGCATCTCTTCGGCACGATCCAAATACTCCTGCCATACATGTCTTTGAATCAATTTCGTATGGTTCTTTGATTGCGTACATTGTTATTCTCTTTTTAGCGCATATATTCGCCAAAAAAGAGAATGGATGAACCACTCTCTCTTTTCTTATTGTATGAGTTTGAATGTCCGCCACGCGTCCAAATAATCCAACAGGATCCACTCCTCTTCTGGCAAACGGGCGACGACGTTTTTCTTCCCGTCGTTAGGCATGTCCCGCAATACGACATGCAGCTCGCCTTTGTAGCGGTCGTACGTCTCGTTCACGATGACGATGTCGCCCCGCTTGAGATCGCGCGTGTTTCGCGGCGGGATCGAAGCGGTCTTGAACGTCCGTCTTGGCGAAGTGCTTCTGGCCGAATACGCGTTGCGGTCGCCCCGCACCTCGTGGGCGTGATGGAACAGGATCTGCTCCTCCACATCGCCCGGGGTGCCTTCCAGCTCGATCCGCAAAGTCAGCACGCCCGGGTCGATTTGCGCCAGGGATTCCAGTTCCGCCTGGGATGGAAAGCAGTTGGCGATGAGCACATCGTCCACCAGACCCGTCGCGAACAAGTGACGCGCCTGCAAGTCGATCGGCAGATCGCGGTGCATTTCCAGCGTGCACAACCCCTCGTTGACGTTCCACGGTCCAAACGCGCCCGGCTGCCGGCTGGAAATAAACGCCGCGACCGGAAGGTTCATTTGACGCATCGCCTGCGACGTGCGCTGAAACGTGTCGAAACTTAAGCCCGAATAGCGCTGCGGATAAAAATTATGGCACGTCAGCAAGTAGTCCACATTCGGCTTGTAGCGCATGATGTTCTCAATCGACGCGTTGTCCATCGACGCGTTCAGCTCGATTTTCAGCCGCTGCGGATTGTACGTCATTTGCGCCTCCCGATGCCCGTCGAACCCTTCGTCCAGCCGGATGCCGTCGGCGTGGATGGCGGCGAAAAACGACAAATCGTCATAGGAAATACCGAGCCGGTCGAACACGTACGGCGCCACATCCAACACGACTTCCATTCCCTTTTCATGCGCGAAGTCGATCAGTTCCTTGAACTCCGCCTCGACTTCCGCTTTCGGCTTGTCGACCGACAGCAGGCATGTGAAGATGCGCTTGAATCCATGGCGTGCGGCCACGTCAATGTATTGTTTGTTTTGGTCCAGAGAGGCGTGCTCCGGATAAATCGAAATACCGAGTCTTCGCATCGGCTTACTCCGCGTCCTTCATCCGGTTGGCGAGCAACACGAACGGCGACCAAATCAAAAACGAGATTCCCAGGTTGAGCAACGAAACCAAACCGGCCATCAGATTTCCGCCCGTTCCTAAAAACGCGTAAATACCAGCCGGCATGACCCAAGGTACTTGCACGTACACAGGCGGAATCAAGCCGCCCGCCGTAAACAAGTAGGCGACCAGCGTGCAAACCGGCGGCACGATAAGCCACGGAATGAAATAGATCGGGTTCAAAACGATTGGAAGGCCGAAAATGACTGGCTCGTTAATGTTGAACAGCCCCATCGGCGCCGACAGCTTCGCCACCTCGCGCACGTCCTTGCGCTTCGAGAACACGAAGATCGCAATTAGCAAGCCGAGCGTGACGCCGGCCCCACCCATTTGCGAATACGCGGCGAACGAGCCTTGCGTCCAAATGTACGGCATGCCGTCGGTCGTGCGGTGCTCCTCGAAATAGGCGAGGTCCTCCAGCAAGGCCGGGGTGTACACGCCCAGCACGAACGGGTCGAGAATGTTGGAGCCATGCAGTCCGAAAAACCACAGCACCTGCACCAGAAACGACACGAGAATGGCGCTGAACATGTTTTGCGACAAGCCCATCAGCGGCGCCTGAAGCCACTTTTGAATGAGCTCGTTTGGATACATGCCGCCCCACGCCACGCAGCACTGCGTCACGATGGCGAACACGTAAATCGCGACGCAGCCCGGAATGATGGCCGCGAACGACTGGCTGACCGCCGGCGGCACGTTTTCCGGCATTTTGATCGTGATGTTGGCGAGCATGAGCTTGACATAAATCATCGAGGACACCAGGCCGACGATCAGCGCCGTGAACAAGCCGGTCGCCCCGGTGTAGGCGCTGCCCAAATAGCCCCATTCCGATACGGAAAGGCTCACGACGCCTTCCTTCGCGATGGCGTCCACGCCAAGGCCTTGCAGCGCGGCGAGCTGGGAAACATCGACTTTGTCCAGCGCGAGATCGAACACCGCGCTCTGGTTCATACACGTGACGACGGCCGAGAACGCGATCACGCCGCCCGCGATCGGATTGACATGATACGCTTTGGCGATTTGATAGCCCAAAGCGAACGCGAACGCCAGCGCCAAAATCGTGATCGAGCCAAAATACACGTTGCCATTGATTTTGATGAGCGGCTCCATCGCCGTGGTCAGCGCGTTGCCCTCTCCCCACCAGGAGTTTGGAAGATCCCGGACAAAGACATTCAGCAGAACAGAGATACTGCCAACCATCGTAATCGGCATAATGGCGATAAAAGCGTCCCGAATCGCCATCAGATGTTTTTGATTTCCCACTTTCGCCGCGGCCGGCATAAAGTGTTCTTCCATCCAAGTTAAAAAACCATGCATAAAAATAAAATCCTTTCTACCCACAATATTTATTGGTTTCTGTCAGGATTAAATCATGAAAGCGCTTTAAATTCCACCGCCGCGCCCGAAAATATTCAATCTACTGTATATTGTATATTCATGTGAAAAGGAAAAAAGGAGAAACAGGATTTTCCTATTCCTCCATCATTCGAGCGAAGTTTTCATCCAGGATCCGCTCGGTTTCCTTTGGCGTCTTTCCTTTGATTGCCGCGATCTTTTCAATCGACCTGCGCAAAGCCTCAACATACTCCACATCCCCGCACGCCCATTCGAGCGCTTCGAGTCCGTCGCTTTCCAGCAACAGCTTTTCCAACGGGATCTTTCTGACGAGATTCGTCACCGTCTCGTCCTTGCCCACTGAAGGCCCCACCGTAAAATACGATGCGATCTTATCATACGCCTCGACGCCCGCCCAATCCGAATACCAGTGCACGATGTACGTGTTCGGGTATTGGCGCAAAATATCCAAAATCGCCTGCTCCTGCCCTTTCGTATGCAAAACGACCGGCTTATGGTGCTGGTACGCGTATTCGATCTGCTTGACGAACACGTCTTTTTGCAGTGTCATATCCGTATCGCACCACACCGAGTCCATTCCGATCTCGCCAATGATCCGCGCCTGCTTGAGCAACGGCTTCATTTCGTTTAAGCGCTCATGGCTTGCCGACCACGGATGCACACCACACGAGCAGCGCAACCCGTTTTCCATCGCGGTTTGCCACTCCTTTACACTTGCCGCGCTGCACAAGGAAGGGATGCCGTACTTTTTTTGCGCGGCGAGGATCTTTGATGAAAAATGAAAATGCGCGTCATGCATGATTTTCCCCTTTCAAAAGGTCGTAGATCTCCTTTTTCAGCCGGCTTTGCGAAAACAGCCAGTCCCGTGATTTCGATTGCTGTCGCAAGTCGATTTCCTTCAGGATCCTGGACGGCTTGTTTGATAAAATCAAAATGCGGTCCGACAAATACAGCGCTTCGTCTATATCGTGCGTCACGAGCAGCGTCGTGCGGTTGTAGCGTGTCCGCAGTGAAAGCAGCCAGTCCTGCATCTCGTTGCGGGTAATGACGTCGAGCGCGCCAAACGGCTCGTCCAGCAGCAGGATGTCGGCTTCGCAAAGCGAGGTCCGCAAAAACGCCGCCCGCTGCCGCATGCCTCCGGAAAGCGCGGAAGGATACGCCCCCTCGTAGCCTTCCAAACCAAACGTCTTGAAATCCGCCTGCGCTTTTTGGCGGATCGAGCGATCATGATGGATGAGGCCATACAGCGACACGTTGTCAAGGATCGTCTTCCATTCCAGCAGCAAGTCGTTTTGCGGCATGTACGCGAAATGCCGGCTCACCCCGAAAACCGGCTCGCCATCGACTTCCACGCATCCGTCATAATCGGGCAGCACGCCGGCCAGAATATTCAGGATCGTCGATTTTCCACAACCCGACGGTCCCAGGATCGACACAAATTCCCGCTCCCGCACTTCAAACGAAAGGTTGTCCAAAATCAGCGCGCCATCGAAAGCGAGGCGCAAATGGTCCACACGCAGCTTCATTGCACGAACGCGTTCGTATACTGATCACGGGCTTCGATTTTATGATCAATCAGACCACATTCGTACATGAAGTCGGTGTAGTTGTTCCATACCGAATCTTTCATCAAGCCCCAGCTTTTCGCGTCACGGGCGTATTCGGCGCTCAAATACTGCTGCGAGGCTTCCAGAAAAGAAAGGTCCGTATCCGGCAGCGCGTCCTCGTGCAGGATCTTTGCCGCCTCCTGCGGATGCTCGATGGCGTACTCGTATCCCTTTTTGGTGGCCGCCATAAACTTTTTCACCATTTCCGGGTCGTTTTCGAGAGTCTCGTCGTTGGCGATGATGACCGGCGTGTAGTAATCAAGCCGCTCGTCAAGCTCGGATAGCGGAATGTACTTCACCTTGTATCCGGCCTGCTGCGCCTGAATGACGGCCCAGCCGTAAAACTCCCAGCCTAAATTGACTTTGTTCGGCCCTGTCGTATCGGACAAGCCCGCGATGCCCGATCCATCCGCGCCCACGATCGTCAGCTTGTCGAAATCGGCGCCCGCCTCGTTCATCACCGCGTGAATGACGGCTTCCTCGCTTGGCGCGCCCCAACCCGCGTATGTCTTTCCTTCAAAGTCTTTTACCGAGTCGATGCCCATGCTCTCAAGCGCCACGAACCCCGACGTGTTGTGCTGCACGATTGCCGCGATCGTCTTGATCGGCAGCGGATCCTCGCTCGTCAAGGCGTATGTGACATCCTCCTGATAGGAAACGCCAAAGTCGGCTTTCCCGGCCGCGACCATCGAAGTCGTCGCGTTGTCGCCCGGCTCGATGATTTCCACGTCCAATCCTTCCGCTTCGTAGTACCCATTGTGTTGGGCGACATAAAAGCCGGTATGGTTCGTGTTGGGCGTATAGTCGAGCATAAGCGTGACGCTCGTCGTATCGGAAGCCTGCGCATCCGGATTTTCGCTTCCGCAACCGGTCAGTACCAGTGACAGCGCCGCCGCCACGCCTAGTTTTTGAATCCACGATTTCTTTTTTCCTTTGTTTTTCATTTTCTTGCTCCTTTTCTTAAATACGGAAAACACAATTTCTCCAGCATCGAAACGCCCAAATTGAGCAGCACGCTCCAAAACACGACCATGAGCACACAAGCGAACACCTTATCGAGCATATAGCCGTTTTTCACGCGCAGCATATAATATCCGAGGCCCGCGCTGCTTGAAAGCCACTCGCCGACGATCGCGCCACCCACGCAATATGTGGCCGCCACTTTCAATCCCGAAAACAGACCGGTCGCCCCTGCCGGGATCTTGACAAGCGTGTACACCTGGAATACGTTGGCTCCCAAACTTTTCACCAGGTCGATTTGTTTAGGGTCGACTTTCTGGAGCGCGTCCGTCAGCGAGACGGCAATCGGGAAAAAACACATGAACACGACGATCAGGATCTTCGGCAGCAAATCAAAGCCGAACCAAATTGAAAACAGCGGTCCAAGCACCATGACCGGAACGGTCTGCGTCACGATCAAATACGGATACAAGCTTGACCGGAACGTTTTCGACAAGTCCATGCCGATGGAAATCAGGATCGCGAACACCGCGCTGATGCCCAGTCCGATCAGCGCCTCCTCCAGCGTGACAAGCGAATGGCGCATCAGGATGTTTACGTTATCGACCACCGCGGCAATGATTTTCGATGGAGCCGGCAAAATATACAGTGAAATGTCGAACGCCCGCACGTAAAGCTCCCAGCCTCCAATCACAAGCCCGAACAATAGCAGCGGCAACACGATTTTCTGACTTTTTTTCTTCATAACCCTCCCTTTTCAAGACGAAAAAACAGGCACCCGAAAGAGCGCCTGTCCACTACGTGATCCATATGACTCCCTCCGCCGGTATTAACCGGATCAGGTTCAAAGAGACCGTGCCTTCGCACATCTCAGCTTTTTCAGCGCCCCTGTCATGTTTTTTCTATTTTTCGTTTTCACTATACCACAAAAAGACTTCGTCACAAACCCTTTTTTCCGCCCGCCACAAATCGTGCGGCATGTCCACGCCCCGGTAATGCTTTGTCCAGTGGTCGACGATGTCCATCCCGTTTCGTTTCGCTACGTTTTGACTGTTTCGATTCGTGTCGCGGATGATCGAATACACCGCGTTTTGATTGAGTACGTCGAACACGTACGCTTTGCACGCCTTCGCCGCCTCGATGGCGTATCCATGCTTCCAGTGTTTCCTTTTGAACAAGTACCCGATTTCCAGCACGGTTTCGCCGTTCCAGTTTTGCTCGGTCGCCCCGCACTGGCCGAGCATCTCGCCCGTTTGCTTGTCGACGACCGCCCACAATCCGAGCGTGTGGCTCGATTCTCTATATCGTTTTTGCTGGCGGGAAAGCCAGTCCCGCACTTCCTTTTCGGAAAACGCGCCTTCGTAGGCCGTCATGACTTTTTCGTCCTGCAAGATCTCCTTCAAATCGTCCAGATCGGCTTCCGTCATCTCGCGCAGGAAAAGCCGCGCCGTTTCAAGAACGGGTTTCGATTCGTTTTTGCGCATGGTCCCTCCGGGCGCAGTACAAGTAGTGCGGTTTTTTTACGCCCCGGTACAAATCCGTCTTGCGGTCGACCACTTCCATGCCAAGGCGCACGGAAATGATTTGGGAATACTCGTTGATGTCGCGAATGATCGAATACACTTCGCTTTGGCCAAGGGTGTTGAACGCGAAGTCGCGGCACGCTTTGGCCGCCTCCGTCCCGTAGCCCTGATTCCAGAAACCCACATCCAAAATGTATACGAGATCAAGAACCGTCTTTCCTTTCCATTCGTGCGGCACCAGGCCGCATTGTCCGATAAACCGGTCGTTTTCTTTCAAGTGCAGAGCCCAAAGCCCGTAGCCTAGCGAAGCGTAGCGGGCTTGCTGGCGGGAAAGCCATTCTTCGCATTCCTTGTCGTCGCGCACCCCGCCATAAGACTCCATGACCGTTTCGTTTTGAATCAGCGCCTTTAAGGACGCCAAATCGTCTGGCGTCAGCTCCCTCAAATAAAGCCGTTCCGTTTGTATGACCATATTTACTCCTTTTATCAAAAAAGCTCCGGATGGAGCCTTCTATCACATTTGAATCGAATACTTCACTTCATATTGATGCAGAAGATCCGAATACTCGTTTTCGATTTCTTCCTGGTATCGGCGCAGGAACCGATGCAAATTAAATTCCTTTTCATCCATCTTGATGATGTCCAGCGCCAGACTCGCGCAATGATCCGCGATATGGAGCATGTCGTTGAGCAAATCATACAGCGCCAGGCCTTGCTGCGTGTGGCACTCGCCCGAGCGCAGCCGCAAAACGTGCCGCTTCTTGATTTCGTTGCAGTTCATCGCCACTAGCTCCTTAAGCGGGAACACCCGCTTGATTTCCTTCGCGTCGTTTTCGATGAAGCCGCGCACCGTGATCTCGACCATTTCCTCAATCGCCGTGCCGACCACGGTCAGCTCGTCGGTCGCCACTAGGGAAAACGTCAGCTTCGCCTCGGCCATCGCCTTGGCCGTGTCGGCGATATCCAGCGCGTAGTCGCTCAGCTTTTCAAAATCGCTGATTGCCTGCAGCGCCTTGTTGATGATCTGCCCCTGCTCCTCGCTGACGCCCGCGCCCGTCAGCTTGATTAAATAAGAGCCAAGCTTGTCCTCGTACTTGTTGAGCGTCTGCTCCAGCTCGCCCACCTTGCGGTATCCATCCGGCGAGAAGTCTTCCAGCAGACGCAGCGCGCGATCGACGTTTTTCCGCGCTTTTTTCGCCATACCGTTCATCACGATCATGCTTTGTTCGTACGCCACGTCCGGATTGGACAAAAAGCGGTCTTCAAGCAAATCGAACTCCGCTGTCGACTCCTGATCCGCCTGTGTATCCGGCAGCAGCCTGAAAATCAGCTTTTCCAGTCCGCCGCAAACCGGAAGCATGAGCGTCATCGTCACCGCCCGGTACACCGTGTTCGTAATGGCGATCGCGAACGGATCCATCGTCATGTGCGCGAACTGGAAATGCAAAATGGCGTTGGCTCCATAAAAGCCCGCAAACCCCAAAATCATGCCGCCCACGGCAATGAGCAAATATAAAAACGAAGTCCGCTGGCCGTTTTTGTTCGCGCCAATCGCCGCCAGCAGCACTGGCGCGCTGGCGCCCACACCAATGCCAAGCACCATCGGAAACGCCGCGCCAAAGCCAATCGCGCCGGTTGTCGAAAGCGCCTGCAGCACGCCGACCGCCGCCGAAGCCGACTGGAGCAGCGCCGCGAACGCGATCCCAAACAGCGTTCCAAGCAAAGGATTGGTCAAGGTCGTCATGATTTGAATGAACGCCGGATTACTTCGCAAAGGCGATACCGCCGCCGACATCGTGGACATGCCCGTCATCAGCACGGCAAAACCGAGCATGATCGTGCCCAAATGCGTATATACGTCTTTCTTTCCAAACATCTTCAGCAAAATTCCGACAATCGCGACGACCGCGGTAATCGTGGCCGAGGACAAAAACGAGGCGATGCCGCCCGCGCTGTCCAAATACGAAAGACAAATGATCCAGCCCGTGATGCTCGTTCCGATGTTGGCGCCCAAAATGACGCCAATCGCCTGCGACACCTTCATCATGCCGGAATTCACAAATCCAACGACCATCACGCTGGCCGCCGAAGAAGACTGAATGACCGCGGTCACCGCGGTTCCGAGCAGAAACCCTTTGAGCGGCGAGTTTGTCAGCTTGTATAAAATCAGTTCCAGCTTGTTACCGGCCACTTTTTTCAGTCCGTCCCCCATTGAGGACATTCCATACAAAAACAACGCCACGCCGCATAAAAGATTCAAAGCCATCAAAATGTTCTCACTCATATTCTCTTTCTCCCTGGTATATATGAATTAGCCCATTTAACTGAGCCATTCTATATACCTTTTCCTTTCTACCTGATTTTGTATTCATCATGGATTTTACTTGTCTGTTAGAATTGAAATTGCGAATGTGTACTCGAAATTTCTCCTTGGGGCTTTGACTTCATAGGAAAGAATCTTGCCACTTCTTCGTATTCAGAATTGCGATCAGTTGGGTGGGCCTTTGAGTTCTTGTACCAGGATCAGTCGAATACTTTGTAAGTGGAGATTCCATTCGCTCATTTTAGAAAGGACGGTGCTCTTATGCGCTATTTGATCGGCATCGATGTCAGTAAATTCAAACATACAGCTTCTGTCATTGATAATGATGGTGTCGTTTACGTTGAACCTTTTGACTTCAATAACGATATCATTGGTTTCCAATTGTTTTTATCTACCGTTTCCTCTTTCACCAATGATGATTACATTATCGGTATGGAAGATACTGGCCATTATGGCGATAATCTTCAACGTTTTCTTTTATCCAAAGAATTGAAAGTGGCCATGCTTAATCCTTTAGCTACCAATCATATTCGCTTGGCTTTTGGTAAAGCCAAGAACGACAAACTAGACTCGGTTACGATTGGTTCTGCCTTGGCAATGCCTAGACTTTATCGAATCATCAAAGATGATCATTTCTCTTATCATGAGATTCGCGAGCTTACTCGCTATCGTCTGCACCTGACCAAATCCAGTAATATCTACAAAAATCGATTGAAGAAGTTGATCGATATCACTTTTCCGGAATTTGATTCTTTGTTCTCTACCGCTTATTCAAATACCTATTTAAAGGTTCTCCATGACTTTCAGAGTGCCGAAAACATTGCTTCTACAGACATACGAACTCTTCGGAAAGCTTTGATCGTAGATAGAGGACGCTGCGTTTCTATCACTGCGGAAGAGCTCAAATCTGCAGCCAAACAATCGATCGGTCATTCTAATTTCGCAATGGAAATAGAAATCCGGCAGACTGTGGAGATGATCGAAAAGATCAATTCAAACCTAGAGGCTGTTGAGAAAAAAATAGAAGAGTTCAGCCGACAACTAAACTCTCCCATTCTTGCCATCCCTGGTATCTCACACATATCAGCGATGTCTATCCTGGCAGAGATCGGCGATTTCTCCAAATATGAAAGTGCCAAACAAATCATCAAACTGTCAGGAACCAATCCATTTGTATATGAATCGGGTACCTATAGTATGGCACGAACAAGGTTAGAAAAGAAAGGGTCAAAGTATCTAAGAGCAACACTTTATAAAACGATTCAGGCAGTAATCCTCTTCAATCCGGTATTCAATCAATACTATGCAAAGAAGCGAGCAGAAGGTAAGTCCCACCTTTGTGCTCAAGGCCACTGCGTGCGTAAACTGCTTCGAATAATCTATCATATTTTGACGACCGGCAAAGAATTTGATCCAGCCCTTTTACGATAATAAATAAGTCAAAGTCATCTTTAAAAAAGCTATTTCCCCATAGTTCTTTTTAGTGTACACATTTTTACAATTTCAAAGATCAAATCGACAACAAATCAAGCAATAATATTTCAAACTATTTCATAATTTTATACTTGACTTCCTATATAGTTGTCTTTTTTATTTAAAGTCTTCTATACGCTTAATATTTATTTACATGAATTTTACCGCCAGCGCAACACCTTTTTCCGTTTTTGTCCATTCCTTTGCCTTCCACGCAAAAAACGCCCCGCCAAAGCGAAGCGTCGTCTTGTTGAAAATTAAGCGTAGTGTTTCGCGATTTCCACGACTTCGTCACGGTTTTCCTTGACAAAGCGATCCCAAGGCTTGCCGCTGTTGACGCACGCCTCGCCAAGCTCGACGAACATGGCCGGCATGTCCTTCTCCAGCACGACGCCGACAAAATCCCCGAACTGGACGTCGTCGATCGCGTCGCTGCCGCCAACAAACATCCGGAACGCCGGCTGTGGCGCCTTATCCACGACTTTCACAAAGCCCTGGAAGCCCAGCGAGCCAATTTGATGCGCCGAACAACTCGACGCGCATCCCGAAATCCGGACTTTTGGCAAGGCGGCCGCCGCTTTTGGATGGTCGCGCAACGCGTCGATGCACGCCTTCAGCGTCGCCTGCGAGTTGCGCAGTCCTTGCTGGCAAACCGCCGCGCCAATGCAAGCGACCGAGTGCTCGAACGCCGTCTGCGCCGCGCCTTCCGTCAAGTCAAGCAGCTTTTGCGCCTCTTTGGCGGTACAGTTGACAAAGTACATCGTCTCGTCGGCGCCAATGCGGCACTCGACATCCGGCATGTCCTTGAGCGCTTCCAGCAGCTTCTTTGGCAGATCGACCGGCAAATCGCCCCCGATTGGATGGTACTCGACCGCGTACAGCCCTTCCTGTTTTTGCGAAACGATCCGGCTGCCCTCGATCGCGCCGTCGCCTTTCTTGTCGATTTTCTTCGGTTCGATGTGCAAATCGTGGCCGCCCGCCGCTTTCAATTCGCCGGCCAGGCGCAAAAACTCCTCTTTCAGCTTGTCGGCGCCCATGCTTTCCTGCAAATAGCGCGTTCTCGCCTTCGCCCTGTTTTCATAGTTTCCGTTTTGGCAGAACAAGTCGATCATCGCCCGGACATAGTACAACACATCTTCGGCCGGCACGTTTTCCTTCACGAGCACGCCTTTGCTGTGGTTGGCCCCAAGACCGCCGGCGATATACAGCTTGAACGTGCCGTCGTCATTGGCGACAAAGCCCATGTCGCGGAACGTCGCGTGCACCGAATCGTCCACGCCGTTCGAGAACGCGATCTTGAGCTTGCGCGGCATTTTGAAGTCGCGGCAAATCGACAGCGTGTAGTCGGCCACCGCCGTCGCGTACGGGATCACGTCGAACGGTTCGCCTTTTTCCACGCCCGACAACGGCGAGCACATGACGTTGCGCGGATTGTCGCCGCCGCCCGCCTTCGTGTAAATCTTGGCGTCAATCGCCTCCCGGATGATGGGCGCGACCTGGTCGTATTTTAAATCGTGCAGCTGCACGGTTTGGCAAGTTGAAAGTTTCAGACGCTTGATGTCGTAACGGTCAATCGTATCGACTAGAAATTTTAATTTATCCTGCGTCAGGTCGCCACCGTTCATCCGTAAACGAACCATATGCTCGTTGGCGTCGCGCTGCGCGTACGAACCCATTCCGCCGGAAATTCCCTTGTATTCTTTCCGGGTCATCTCCTGATCGTGGAACGCCTTCGTCTGTTCGGCAAATTTTTCGATTTCCTTATCGTATAATTCGATCCATTCTTTATTCATTGTTAAAAAGCCTCCTGAATTTCTATTGTCATCATATCATAGGTTCCATCCCAAGTTCCCGCAAAAGAACGGAAAATTTTAGGACGTTGTCCGAATCGAACCGATGCCCAAAAAAAAGAGCCCTCCCGTCCGTTTCTGACGATTTTGCATTGGAATTGCCCAGGAAAGTTTGCTAGTATTAATATATGCCGAAACTCAAAAATGATGTGGAACACTCGATCGAGGTCAAAAAAAGCAAATTCATCACCTACTTGCACCGAACCGACAGCGAGGACGAGGCCCGGGCGTTTATCAAACTCGTCAAAAAGACGCATCCCGACGCCCGCCATCACTGCACCGCGCTGGTGATTGGTCCGATCGTCCGCTCCAACGACGACGGGGAGCCAGCCGGCACCGCCGGCCATCCGATGCTCGACGTGCTGACAAGCCGGGGCATGACCGATATCGTGGCGGTCGTCGTGCGGTATTTCGGCGGCACGCTTCTTGGCAAAGGCGGACTGGTTCGCGCCTACACGGACAGCGTCAAACTGGCGCTCGAGCAGGCTTCGCTTGTCGAAGCGCAAACGCTCCAGACGTATCGGATCGCGTTCGACTACAGCCTGATCGGCCGTTTCGACGCGTATTTCCGCACCCGCGGCATCGAAGTCATTTCAAAGGATTATCAAAGCGAAGTGGTTTATCATTTTTGCGTCAAAGAAAACATCGACACGGCGCTCAACGAGCTGGCATCCGGCCGCATTCAAATCGACTATGTCGGCGAAACCGAACGCGAAAGCGCCGTTCCAACAACCGGAGGATAAATACGCACTATGGAATTTTTCTTAATTATACTCATCTTGATCGGCTTGTTCATGTTCGCTTTTTACATGCTGCCGATTCTCATTCCGTTTTTGATCATCGTTTCCGTTTTGGGCGCTGTGCGGCGCGCGCTGCAAAAAAACAAGCGCGAAAGCGAGTTCACCCGCCAATACGAATCGTATTTCACCAGCGAGGAACCGGAGCAGCCAAAGGTGCAGACCCGCGAAAAACGGCCCGACGCCATTGATGTCGAATATGTCGAATACGAGGAAAAGGACGAGGAGCGCCCATGATCGTACAAACCGCTCTTGGACGTGAAAAACAGCTTTATCGGTTCCTGCGCCGGTGGTGGTACGCCAAAGACGCGGAAATCGACGCGTGGTTCACCTACAAATTCGACCCGAAACATATGTTCCTTTTGCTGGAAGACGATCAAATCGTTTCCTGCCTGCAATACGCCAAGCGCACCTTGCGCTACCGAGGCAAAAACGCGACCGCCAGCGTCATCGAGCTGGCGCTGACCGCGCAGGACCAGCGCGATCAAGGCTACTTCAAGCAACTGCTCTCGGCCTTTTGCGCCAAGGCGTCGTGCAACGATCTCGTCTCGCTTGTCAAAACGATGACACCAAAGATCTTCCGCGGCGAATCGCTGGAACCTGTCGCCTTCATCAAAGAATACACGCTGCCGGTTTCGCGCATCGAGGAGCAGCGGTTCGCGCGCACCCGAAAATACCGGCCCGCTTTCGACTTGTACCCGCTGTATCAAAAATTCATTCGTCATTTCGACGGCTCGATCGTGCTGACGCGCGCCCAGTTTGAAAACGAGCTGGCGTACTTGCACGCCGCCCGCAAAAAAATCGACATTATGTACGACGACCATTACGAGCCCAACGGACTGGCCATCTACACGGTGCACGAGCACGTCATCCGGATCGAGTGTCTGATTTATTTGAATTCGGACGCCCTGGAATCGCTTTTCTCGAATTTGAGCTTGATCAGCGACAAAATTTACGTGCGCACATCCGAGCACGAGCGACTGGAAAAGCTGTACCCGAACTTGAAGTGGCGGAAAAAGGAAACGGTTCTCGCCCGGGCGAACAATCCGAAACTGTTCGCCACGTTTTCACAGGCGGAGCAAAATCAGGCATTCAAAGATTTGGACCGGCCCATGTGGTTTGGATTGCTTTAGCGGTTTTCATACCGCTTTTTTATTTTCTTTCCCGGATTGCGTCCAAAGAGCGCAAGGTGTATTATTCGTGTAATACAGTACCACTTGGCTTTCAAATCGAACCAGTCGCCAAAAGCCGGCGACCACTTGATTTAAAGTGTCGAAAACCGTGCTACTGTTGAACACGGAGGAATGATTATGATTCAAATTTCAAACACCACCAAAAAATTCGGCTCGAAAGTCGCAGTCGATCATATTTCTTTTGATATTCCGGCCGGCTGCATTACAGGCTTTATCGGCCCCAACGGCGCCGGCAAAACGACGACGATCCACATGATGACCGGCGTTCTCGCGCCCGATCAAGGACTGATCACGCTCAACGGCATCAATATCGCCACCGATCCGATCCAGGCCAAGCGCCAGTTCACCCTGGTTCCCGATTCGCCCGATCTCTTTTTGCGCCTGACAGGCCGCGAATACGCCAACTTCATGGCGGACATTTACGATATCGGCCAAAACGAGCGCAAGCAGCGGATCGACGAGCTTGTGCGCGACTTCAAGCTGGAAAACGACTTCGACTCCCAAATGGCGAGCTACTCGCACGGCATGCGCCAAAAAGCAATCATCATCGCCGCGCTTGTGTGCAATCCAAGCATCTGGATCCTGGACGAGCCAATGACCGGCCTCGATCCGGAAAGCTCCTACATTTTAAAGGAAAAGATGAAACAGCACGCGGCCGCGGGCAACACCGTCTTTTTCTCGACCCACGTGCTCGAGGTGGCGGAAAAGCTGTGCGACAAAATCATCATGATTAGCGACGGCTCAATCAAATACGACGGCACGCTCGACCACTTGAAGGCGATGCACGAAGGCGAAAGTCTGGAGCAAATTTTCCTGGGAGTCGTGTCCCATGCGTAATTTTGCGGTTTTGACGAAAGCGCTGCTCAAAAACAGCCTTTCGCTTGGAAAGAAAAAAGCGAAGACGCTCGCGCTGGGCGCCCTGATCATCGTATCCATCCTGCCTTTGCTTTGGATACTGTATACAAGCAGCGTGGACATGTTCGCCTCCCGCTTCGACTTGATGTGGCTTGAAATGTTTCTGGTCGCGACGGCGATGCTCGTATTGTGGACGGCGCTGTTCACCTTCGCCAGCTCGTTTTACTTTTCCAACGACGTACCCAAACTGCTTGTGCTCCCCGTGCCATCGTGGACGATTGTCGCGGCGAAATTCGTCATCAACTACATTTCGTGCCTGACGATCAGCCTGATTGCGCTGCTGCCGCTGCTTGTCGCGTTCATCCAGACGCATCCGACTCAAATCGTTGGCATCGTGATGTTTGTGCTGCAGCTGTTTTTGAACATTTTGCCGCCTTTGTTTGTCATGAGCGTTTTGACGATGCTCGTCATGCGGTTCATGCCGTTTTTCGCCAACAAGGACCGCTTCAACCTCGTGCTTGGCTTGCTGGGCATCGTGTTTGGTGTGAGTGTGGGCGTTATGAGCAACATGGTGTCGGCCAGCGATGGCGAAGTCGTCATGAATCTGATGACCCAAAGCCCGGTTTTGCTTGGCATGGCGACCAAGTTGTTCTTCCATGTGCCGAGCGCGGCGCAAAGCATCGTCGACGGCTCGTTCGTTTCGCTGCTTGTCAACGTGGCAATCATCGTGGCGCTGGGCGCGCTGTTCTTCGTATGCGCCCAAAAGCTGTATTTGCCAACGGTGCTTTCAATGAGCCAGGGCGCGCAAAAAAAAGGAAAGCGCAAGACGATTCGCAAGCAGGGCGCACTGGCAAGCTATATGAGCGTGGAGCTCAAACAGCTCGTGCGCACCCCGGCGTATTTGTCCAACTGCGTGCTGGGCGCCTTCATCATGCCCATCGTGCTCGTGCTTGTCTTTGTGATCAATCCGCAAATCCGCGAACTGCTGCCCATGGCCAAAGCCCTGCCGCTGGCGGATATGTTCAACTTGTGGATCTTCATGTTTTTGCTCGGGGCGGGCAGTGGCTTCTTTTTTGGCTCCGTCAACGGCATTAGTGGCACCGCCTTTTCCAGACAGGGACGCAATCTGGATTTCGTGAAGTACATTCCGCTGGCGATGGAAAAACAGATCCTTGCCAAAATGGGCATCGGCATCGCGTTCTCCTTGCTGGGAACCATTATCATCGTCATTCTGGCCCACTTTATCTTCACATATCCGGTGTATTACGACTTGATGTTCGTGCTGGGCGCCCTGCTGTCAACGGTGCTTATCAACCAGATCGCGATCCTGATCGACGGACTGCATCCAAAGCTCAACTGGGAGGACGAAACGCAGGCTGTCAAAAACAACATGAACGTCATGGCGGAGCTTTTCGTGTCGTGGCTCGTTCTCGCCTTGTTTGTCGGTTTATTTTTTCTCATCGACAACTTGACGGTGTACACAATCGTGGCGGGGCTTGTTCTTGTCGGACTCATCGTGGTCTTTGGCATCATCACGCCAAAGCTGGTCATCAAGCATTTGATGAAAATATAAATATCCTTGCAGGAAGATGTCGTTCATGGCATCTTCCTTTTTTCAAGAAAGAAGGAAAAAGACGGTTCCCTTCGATTGGTGAACCGTCTACTCCTTATTTTTGAAGGCGCATGATCGCCTTAAAAACCTGTTCGATTTCATTCGCGATTTTTCTGTCGCGCACATATTGATCCGTATTCAACATCTTTTTTTGTTTCGAGACGTAAATCCCTAAAATGGTTTCCTCTTTCAAAACAACCTTGACACCTACAAACATATATGGATGGGAAAAGATGCCCGCCGGTAAGCCGGCACCCGGTAAAAGGGCTGTAAAAGGCGGCCGTTTCCCGCGATATTTCGCGTTTTCATTCAATACCGCGACCCGCTCGATTTCCTTATATGGATGAACACCAACGGATCCATTCAATATTTCAAACGTTTGATTTTGATGATCAAAAATAACCGAATCAAATCGGATCGTATCCGGTAATATCATTTCAACTGCTCCTCTCTTCGTTTTTTATTCACTTCAACAATAATAACAGAATATATTTATACAAAAACGAAATGGAATACTTGGCCATTATAGTGGAATGTCATGCAAAAAGACGCCTCGTTTTTACGATGACGTCGATTTCTTCTTCTATTTTTACTTCAAAAATTCCAGAAAGGCTCGCGCCTGGGCGTCGATGGCTTCATGGACCCCTTCGGTCAAAGCCAAATCGCTTGTTTCCATCGTCTGCGGCGACATCGCAATCTGCGCCCGATCCTGCGTCATCACGTCCATGCCCATAAATTTGAGCAGGGACAACAGCTGTTCCTGCACCGATTTCGTCGCGTTCTTTCCGCCAACACCGGACATGGTCGCTTTCTTGCCCCATACCGCCGTGTCTTTCCAGTCCGGATCGTTTTCCTTGAGTGGTCTGGACAGCCAGTCGAGCGCGTTTTTCAAGCCGCCCGGCAGCTGGCCGTTGTATTCGGGCGTGAAGATCCACACGCCGTCGCTTTCATGGATGGCGTCGCGCATCCGTTTGATTTTTTCCGGGGCCGGAAATTCATGATCCTGGTCGAAGAGGGGGATTTCGGCCGGATCGAACACGACGCATTCCGCCTTTCCTTGCAGCGCCGCCTGCGCCATGTCGGCAAGCTGGCGGTTGAGCGAGTGTTTCCGCAGCGATCCAATGAGGATCGTGATTTTTTTCATTGTTGTCATAGAGTTGATTCTCCCTTGTATTTTTATCGTATCACGCCACTGCTGTTTTAACTCTCGGAAAGCACTGTGTGCCGCACGATCCCAGACGGGTCGACTTGCACAAGCGTCTTCACTTGTTCTTCCTTTTCTTCTGTCATATAGCGGGCAAGCACTTCGTCCGCATTGATTTGAAATGGTTGATTCATCATGTTTGTCCTCCTTGATTTTTCTGGCTCTACTATATCCAATTCGTTAAAAAAAGAAAAACGATGTGCTCTTTTCATGAAACCGCATACAAAAAAGCGGATCGCTCCGCTTACTTGAACAAGACTTTCAGTTTTTCGTCCGACACGGGGACGTTGAGCAGCGCGCCCTCCTCGATCGTCGTCGAAGCCGCCACAAGCGGTTTCAGCTCGTCGACCGCCTGGCCAAACCCGCTGCCGCCCGACGTGGCGAACAGCACGATGCGCTTGCCCGCAAAATCATGCGCCTCCAAAAACGTCCCGATGATGCGCGGGGCGACATACCACCAAATCGGAAAGCCGGCATAAATCGTATCGTACGTGGATACGTCGATGGCGTTGTCCGCGATTTCCGGACGGCTGTCCGGGTCGTTCATTTCCAATGAAGAACGCGACGTTTTGTCCATCCAGTTTAGATCCGCGTTCGTATACGGCTGTTTCGGGACGATTTCATACACATCCGCTCCCAGCGCCCCGGCAAGCTGCTGCGCCTTTTGTCTTGTCGTTCCTGTCGCCGAAAAATAAGCCACCAGTTTGTTTGTCATACGCATTCTCCTTTCACAGCGCCAAATACGCTTTCTCGTCCACCGGCTCGCACCACTCGGTTTTCGTTTCCTCGCCCGGCACCTCGATGGCGATGTGCTCGAACGAGTCGTCTTTCGTGGCGCCATGCCAGTGCTTGACATTGGCCGGAATGCGCACCACGCTGCCCGCTTCCAGCGCCTGCGCCGGTTTGCCTTCCTCCTGGTACCAGCCATGGCCGGCCAGACAAAGCAGGATCTGTCCGCCACCGTTTTTTGCGTGGTGGATGTGCCAGTGGTTGCGGCATCCCGGCTCGAAGATGACATCGCCCACACTGATGTTTTCCGTATTCAACATGTTCAAATAGCTCGTTCCATCAAAGAACTTTCCATATGGATTGACTTCTCCTCGCTTGAAAATGCTTTTCATTTTTTCTCTTCCCCTTTGCATACTTCCTCGACGATGGCAAACGCGTTCAGGCTGCGCGGATAGCCAATCCACGGCACGCACGCTTCGATGACCGCGATGAGAAACGACTTCGAGTTGCCCACGTTCAAGTTGCCATTCGTATGGCCCCGCAGCTGGTTCTCGCAGCCGCCCTGCGCCATAATAAAACAAAACGTGATCATTTCCCGGATCGAATCCGTCAATCCCTTGCGGGTGTAGTAATCTCCAAAACAGTTCGACGCCAGCCATTCGTTGACGCGCGCCCGATCGCCTCCTTTTTCCCACGTGTTTTTCATTTGCGGACCAAAATACGCGATCTGGATGTCGTTGCCTTGGCGAAGGCGGGTTTCCAGCATCGTCGTTTGCCGGTCGTCTTCGATTTGAATCGAGCGGGCATCAAAGATGCGGTCGAGAAGCGTGTAAAACGGCGCCACCCGGCCCATACCCAAATACGCCGTCGCCTGGTAGACGATTTCCTGGATCCCGACCGGCGACACCCCGCAGTCTAGCGCGACAGGAACCATCCGCTCAAACTCGTCCATTCCCTGGCAGCCAAGCAGCGCCGCCAAAACCGCCATGCAGCGCGTCTTCTCGTCCAGCGCGGATTTTTCGGATGTGAAATACAGCCACCGGTCTATCATTTGTTCATTTTTTCGCGCCAGCGCGGCGTGATTGGTTTTCATACTTTCCTCAAACATCGTATTGCCCTCCTTGGATTTCGTACCTTTACTATAAAAAAGAAACGGGTCGATGTAAAATGCCCGTTTCCAATGGCGTATCATGCCTTTAAGGCATGGTATGTAAAATACGATCCACAGCTTGCGCGACCCCATGCTCCCGGTTCGTTCCCGTCACAAAGTCCGCTTCTTTTTTTACCGCCGGCTTCGCGTTGCCCATCGCGAACGACATCCCCGCCACATGGAACATGAACACGTCGTTTTCGCCGTCGCCAACGCAGGCGATCTCCCCGGTTTGCAAGCCAAGATGGCGGGCCAGCCGCTGGAGCGCCTTGCCCTTCGAGCTGTTTTGATCGAAGATCTCGACATACGCGCTCGTGTAGGCGGCGTGCAGCTCGACCAGTCCTTCCAGCTTCTTTTGCACGAGCCGCTTTTGTTTCGGGGAAAGAAAGTACAGCTGGATCTCCTCGACGTACGCTTTTTGCTCGCGCAGCACATCGTATAGATTTCCGGCCGCTTTGGATTGTTTCGCGTCCTTGCCAAAGACGAGGCGTCCCTGCGCTTTCATCCATTGGCCATGCACCCAGTACTGTCCCACGATGTGGGCGGCCGGCTTCACGCTCGTGTTTTGAAACGCGTCGATGATTTCCTCCACCAAATACGGCGGGATCCGCGTATGAAACACATCCTGCCCGCGGCGCATGTCGCGCACGAGCGCCCCGTTGGATGCGATGACGTAACGAAACAAGTCGGGATGGGCTTTGAGAACGTGCGGCAGGCAGTCGAGTGCCCGTCCGGTCGTTGGCACGATTTCGATCCCGGCCGCTTTGGCGCGGTACAGCGCGGCGAGGTTTTGGCTGGAAAAACGCGAAAACGGATCCAGGCACGTGCCGTCCATGTCAACGGCCAGCAATTTGATCATACGAAATTCTCCTTTATATACGAGGCGCAAAAATCCAGAAACAGCTTCACGCACGCGCTTTCGGTCCGGTTCTTTTTCCATACGAGGACGCTGCGGGTGTTTTTGCGCGGATGAAACGGCACAAACGCCAAATACGGATTTTGCACGGCGCCCACGACGCCTTCCAAGCCGATGGCGCATCCCATACCCTCCTCCACCAAATACATGACGTTGGAGAACAGCGCTTCCTCGCACACGATGTTCAACTCGTTTTCCTCTTTTTGAAACCAGTTGAGCACCTCGCGGCGCACCGCCTCCCGCACCGGCAGGATCAAGGCGCGCTTTTCCAAATCGGACGCGAGAACGGATTCCCTAGTTGCGAGCGGATCGTCGACGGACACCGTGACGCCCCACCGTTCCTCGACGGGAAAGCGTAAAAAGGAAAAGCGGGCGATGTCGGTTGGCTCCATGAGCAGACCAACATCGAGCAATCCCTGCTCGAGCCGCCACTTTAAGTCGTCGGTAAAGTTGTTGTAGAGATGAAAGCGGACGAGCGGATAGCGCTTGTGAAACGCCGCGATGATGCGGGCCAGCAGCGCTGAGCCCATGCTTTCGATACAGCCTACGTGAATGGTGCCGGAAACCTGCCCTCCAATTTGGACGAATTCTCTTGTCGTCTTGTCGACGAGGGCGACGACTTCGGCGGCGCGTTCCCGAAACAGCGCGCCCGCTTCGGTGAGCGTGATTTCGCGTTTGCCGCGGTTAAAAAGCTTGACGCCCAGCTCGATTTCCAAATCGTGCAGCTGGCGCGACAACGTCGGCTGGGTGAGATGAAGCGTCTGGGCCGCCCCCGAAATGCTTCCTTCCTGGGCGACCGTCAAAAAATACCGGAGGACCCGCAGCTCCATATCATTGTTCGATCGCGTCGACGGCTGCGATCACCGTTCCGCGAAAGCCTCTTTGTTCTAAGGCGCATACGCCCTTGATCGTCGTGCCGCCCGGCGAGCAGACGGCGTCTTTCATCGCGCCGGGATGGTCCTGTTCGGCCAAATAGAGCGCCCCGACCCCTTCGATCATTTTGGCGGCCAGTGCGTAGGCGCTTTGCCGTTTCAAGCCGTACTTCACGCCGGCGTCGCCCAGCGCCTCCATGTACATTTCCGTGAACGCGGGCGCGCAGCTGGCCAAAACCATCGCGATCGACATGTGCTCGGGTTCGATTCGCTCAATGAGGCTGATCGGCGCGAACAGCTGCTCAAAGCGTTTCCATTGTTCCCCGGTGCAGTTCGTGTTCGACTCGACGAGCACGATGCCCTGCCCCACCGCGATGGGTGTGTTAGGAATCGTGCAAAGCAGGGCGCCGTTTTTGACGATTTCGCAAAGTGTCGCGAATGGCTTTCCCGCCACGACGGAAACGACGATCCGTCCTTTGAAATCGAGTCCGGCGCACACGTCGTCGACCTGGTACGGTTTGACGGCGAGCACGACAAGCTCGCTGTGGTCGATGACGTCCTGGGCGCTTTCGCACGCGTGCACGCCATAGCGTTCGGCCCGCTGGCGCAGCGTGTCATAGTGGGCGGCGCATACATACACGTCGTCGGGTTTTACGACGCTTTTCCCTTCCAGGCCCCGGTAAATGGCTTGCGCCATGTTCCCAAATCCAATCATTCCAATTTTCATCGTTATTCTCCTTACTTAAATAAATTTTTCTTGCGGAAGATGATGATTTCCACAACGAGCACGAGGACGCAAAACACGCAGGTGCCGATAAATCCGGCGCGGGTGTAAATAAACGGCAAATAGCGAAAGTTCATTCCAAACCATCCGGTCACGAGTGTCATGGGCAAAAAGATTGTCGTGACACCGGTGAGAAACTGCATGATGTTGTTTTGTTTGGCCGCCATGATGTTTTGCGACAAGTTGGAAAGCTGCGAAGCGTAGTCCTTGATGGTTTGCACCATGGAATACAGCTGCCCGACCCGCGTGTTGTACAGTGAAAGCAGATTGTTGGCGAGCTCGTCTTTTTCCTGAAGCACGACTTGCTCGAGCGTTTCTCCCAAATCCGAGAGCTGCTCGTAATACATGCCCAGGCTGTTGAGATCTTTGCGCATGCTCATGATGTTTTGATCCAGATTTTTGGCGATGCCATGCTTGAGCTGTTCTTCGAGCTGCGAGAGCCGCATTTCAAATTTCTGCAAATAGTACACGTCGTCGGTGATCATATACTGCATGAAATCGAGCAAAAACACGATCGGCGTCGTCAGCGCGTATTCGAATTCCTTTTGCATATTGCCTAGCAGCAACTCGATTTTGTTCGTGTCGTCGATAAAATACAACGTGTTGCTGGCGATGCAGAAGGCGAACACGATTCGTTCTTTCGATGGATCGCGTTTGTCGGGAACGACAAAGCTGCCTGATGTGATGTTTTTATAGTGGTTGGCTTTGCAGAAGTGAATTTGATTGATGGTTTTGCCGACCAGCGTCCGATCGAACAATTCGGGGTGGGCCGTTTTGAAATCCTTCGAGGTCACGACTTCGATCGCCTCGGTCAGACCGTCGTTTTCCCATTCCCTTCTCATTCGCGTCCCCCGCCGGCGTCTTTTAAAAAGTCAAGAATCGCCTCTTCCACCAAATTGCCGTTTTTTTCATTCAGGATTTCATGGCGCATTCCTTCAAACAACATGCCTTTCACATGGCGATATCCCTCCCGGCGCAAAAAGCGCTGGGCTTCCTTCCACTTTTCCACCGACAAAATGACAGGGTCGTCCTCGCCGGCGACAAACAAAATCGGCAAATCCAGATTTTGTTTTCGCCATCCTTCGTTCGTGTACGTCGCCTTCACGAGTTGAAACAAGTTTTTATAGCCATTGAGTGTGAACGTGAATCCGTCGCGGTCGTGGTGGTTGAACGCGTGGACATTGTCCTCGTTGGCGCTGATCCAGCGGTTTTTGTGCCGGCCCTTGAATTGCCGGTCGTAGGCGCCGGTCGAGAGCGCCGCCACCAGCCTGGAGCGATGCCGCTTGCCAAACCGGCGTTCCAGTTTTTCCACAAGAAACAGCGCCTGGTCGACAAGAGGGTTGTTTCCCGGCGCGCCGCACACGATCAAGGCGTCGAGCGTGTCGTCATACAACTGGATGTAGCGGCGCACGACAAGCGAGCCCATCGAGTGGCCAAACAAAGCGTAAGGCACATCGGGGAAGCGCGCCTTCATCGCCAAATACACGTCGTGCACATCCTCGACGATCGCCTGCCCGCTCTCGTCGCCAAAATACCCCAGGTCGTCTTCGTGGGGCACGCTGGCGCCATGCCCGCGATGATCGTGGATAATGGTCGCGAAACCATGCTTTGCCAAAAAAGTCATGAACGACAAATACCGCTCCTTGTGCTCGGCCATGCCGTGAACAAGCTGCACGACGCCGATCACATGGTCGGGGATCAGCGTCATGACGCTTAGCGAAAGCCCGTCGCTGGACGACGGAATCGTAAAATAGTTTTTCTTCATGCGGATTCCTCCGTTTCCTCCTTCTTCTGGCGGTAAAAATGCGCTCTCGATATGCCGTATACCTTGTCGCGGTATTTCTCGAGCGAGCCGTACGTGTCCGCCATTTCCTTTTCTTTTTTTGTTCGAATCACAACGATGCCGTCTTCTTTGAGCAACGGCAGCGAGCCGAGCGTTTCCATGACTGGATGGAAAATCTCGTCGACTGTGTACGGCGGATCCAAATAAATGATATCGAAGCGTTCGCCGCGCCGGGACAGTTCGGGGAGGGCGCTGAACGCGTTGGCTCCCATGAGTTCCACGTTTTTTTGCTCAAAATGGCATTTTTTCAAATTGTTCTGGATCGTTTTCAGCGCTTTGGGCGCCTTTTCGATCATGACGACGCGATCGGCTCCACGGGAAAGCGCTTCAAGCCCCATACTCCCGCTGCCGGAAAACACATCTAAAAAATGACTGCCGGCGATATCCCATTGCCATATGTTGAATAAGGACTGCCGAATCTTGTCTGTCACCGGTCTTGTATCGTATCCTTCGGGCGCGTCGATTTTCGTTCCGCGCGCGCTGCCGGAAATAATCCGCATACTGCTTCCTCCATTCTTTTTTCGTATCGGTTGATTCTTTTTATTATACCGCATTTTACCGGAAATCACGTTCCTTTACATTTTTGAATTCCCTTTCCCTGCCAAAAGCGGATCGTTTAGCCAGGAAACGATGGCGACGCAGCGAAAAGCGCGCCAATTCTCCGGCGTATTGACCGTTTTCAAAAAAAAGCGGCGATTGAAAAGCGTTTCAATAGGCAAAAGGGACTTGGTGTGGTTTAATACAGATGAGCTTGAAATAGCTCACTTCATAATCAAATTCCCTTTCTTAAAACTTTCTTGGAAAAAGGTCTCGTTGGAGGCCTTTTTTCTTGTTTTCAAAAAAAAACCGTCCAAAGACGGTTAGCGTAAAGCACGCTCGTGCTGTTCGAGCGCGGCGATATCGGACTCGACGATCGTTCCCGACCATTTGGAGAAAAAGACAGGCCGGCGTTCCACGATTTTGGAAAAGATGACCAGCGTGAAAATGAAATACCCGATGGCGGCGATGGGCGCGAAGAGGCCGCTTACGGCGAGCAAGTCGAGTAATTCGAACGGGAAAATATAAAAAACGGCAAAAATCGAACAATACCGGATGAAAATTTGCCAAAGCTCGATGGTTTGCGTGTCGGGCGGGATCGTCGAATACAGTCGCATGCTTGTCATTGCCATACCGGGTGTCCGTCTTTTTTTCGACCATGCCACGCTTCCGATAAAATAAAGTACGATCCAAACCATAAACGTGTGCGGCAGCAAAACGCTCATCAGACCGGCGAACCCGCTGGAAAACGCGAGATCGCACAAGACGGACAAGATTCTTCGAAACAAGGACACCCGTCGTCCAAGGGCGTAGCTTTCCTCATCGAGTTTTTCCCGTGACGGCAGCAAAAACCGAAAGCCGCTCATGAGCGCGTAGCCGACGAGTCCTCCGCATGTGTTGGCCATCAAATCGTCGACATCGAACATGCGAAACGCTTTGGCGTAAAGACCGTATATTCCGGTAAGCTGCGTCGTTTCCAAAAAGAGCGAGAAGCAAAACGAAAACAAAATCGCTTTTTTCCAGGAACAGCGAAAATAATAGCGTAAATACATGCCGAAGGGAACGAACATGAGCACGTTGAACAGCACTTGAAACAACGCTTCGTTTTTCCAAAGGGGCACATGGTGCCGGTTCTGGTACTCGACAATGTCGCCTACAAACCGGAACGGGATGAAATTGGGCGGCACGCCGGGCGAGGCGGCCACGCTGGCGCGGGAAGGCAGCGGGAGAATCACGAGAAACACGACCGTCATCATGTATAAAATAAACGAGTACACGATGAGCACTTTGAGCGAGAAAACCGATCCGTATTTATGATAGTTGTACAACACGTAAGGCAAGGTGAAGAAAACCGCCACGAGCGGAAACGCGACCAGAGCGGTGTGAATGACTTCGATATAAGTGTGCATGTCTGCCTCCTTTTCTTTTCCTTGATTATATCGCGCGAGCCGGCGGGCCGGAATTACGTTTTTGTTAGACGGAAAGGCAGGCATTTCACTTTATACTTTCGTTGGAAACCTCTACTGTTAAATCAACAAGGAGGAAACACTATGACTACATTTTTAGGCAATCCGGTGACATTGGAAGGCGAGGCGCTCAAAGCCGGCGAAACGATGCCGGACTTCGAAGTTATCTCGACTAGTTTGGAACCGCTCCACCCCATGCAGGAAAAAGGAAAGAAAATCATTTTGGCCGTTCCTAGCGTCGATACCGGCGTATGCAATTTGGAACTCGAGAAATTTATGGAATACATGAAAGGGCGCGATGACGTGCAAGTCATTTCCGTGTCGATGGATCTCCCTTTCGCGCTGGATCGCTGGTGCCAGGCCCACAAAGGCAACGTGCTGACGACAAGCGACTACAAAGAGCGCGACTTTGCGAAAAAGACAGGGACGCGCATGACGGAAAACGGCTTGCTAGCGCGCAGCGTGTTCGTCACGGACGAGGACGGCAAACTCACCTACGTGGAATACGTGGATGAAGTCAGCCACGAGCCGCACTACGATCAAGTCATCGAAGCGATTGGCGCGTAAACAAAACGGCGGGAATCAGGATCCTGCCGTTTTTTTGTTGTCTAAAATTTCCTTGACCCGCTTCTGGAGCGCGGGGACGACTTCCTGCTCGAACCATGGATTTTTTTTGCGCCATCCAAAATTGAGCGGACTTGGATGGACGATTGGAAAATACGTTGGCAAATAGCGCGCGTACTGGCGCACGGTTTCCGTCAGCGTCGGCTCCTTGTCTTTTTTCAACGTGTGGTCGACCGCGTATTTCCCGACCAGGATCGTCAGCTCGATGTTTGGCATGAGGGCGCGCAGCTCGTCGTGATAGGCGGCCATGAATTTTCTTGGCGGCAAATCGCCGCTCTTTCCTTTGCCGGGATAGTAAAAGTCCATGGGCAGGATCGCGATTTGATCCGAATAAAACGTCTTGTCGTCGATGCCAAGCCACTTGCGCAGCGTGACGCCGGACGCGTCGTTGAATGGAATCAACGTTTCCTCCACCTTCCGTCCGGGGGCCTGGCCAACAATCAAAATTTTCGCGTTTTCGCTCATTTGCACGATGGGCGGAATGCCGCGTTTCGTGTAGTCCGCGTTGCGAGGATCGTTTTTGACTTTCTCGATGATTTCTTCCAGTTTTTCCATACGCTATTTTTCCCACACCAGACGATCCAGCCACGTCTGGCATCCTTTCAAAATATCCTGGTACGCCGTTTCGAAATCGTCTGTGTACCATGGGTCGGCGATATTCTTTCCGTCCAGCAGCAAGTGGATCTTGTGGTCCGGGTTGTTGGGGATAATGTGTTTGATGTTGCGCTGGTTGTTGGCGTCCATAAGTAAAATGACATCAAACAGTTTATAATCTTTTTTCGTGACCTGACGAGCGTAATGTCGCGTGAATGGCACGCCTTTTTCACGCAGCTTCTGTTTGGCGGGCGGGTATATGTCGTTGCCAATTTCCTCGGTGCTCGTGGCGGCGGACTCGATGTAAAACTGGTCTTCCATCCCTTCCTTTTTCACGAGATCTTTCATAATAAACTCGGCCATGGCGGAACGGCAGATGTTGCCATGGCAGACGAATAGGATTTTTTTCATATGTACGTTCTCCTTTGAAATCCAGCTTAACATGGAACGGGGATTTTTTCGATTCCGACTCATAGATATAAATCTCTAATTTGAATAGAGTCAATCCTGACCCATCAATTATCCCCGCTTTCGCGGGGAATACCCATCCCGCACCCGGAGAAGGCAAACCTTTTTGGGATCATCCCCGCTTCCGCTGGGAATACACTATTTTGATCTCATATTTAAAGTACTTGATTCAATTTTACATCTTTTTTTCTTCAAATGTACATAGACTTCAAATGTTATTTTACAATTCTGTCCGATAACGAAAACCATAAGACAATCACGCCATTTTTAATAAAAACGTCATTTTTATCACGAAATTATGCATATTTTCGTGATTATCTTTATTTACCATAAATATCCCACTCTTTATGGCCGACCAGACAGACCGGCTCCTCGGGCTGCCTTTAAAAGAAAAAGAAAAAAAGAATAGAAAACAAAAAGGCTTGATGAATAGAGGGGATATCATCAAGCCTTTTCCCTATTTCTGGAACAGCTTTTGACTGGTCGAAGGCAGTTTGACACCTAGCAACACAAGCAAAGCCACCCCAAGAACGCATCCGCAAATGAGATAAACCTGCGCGAACGGCACAACATTCAACAGATTTCCTGCTACGTTTTGAAATCCAATCGAAAACAGCGACTTCACGGTTTGCACAAGCGCCAGCGCGCTGATTTGCCGATTGGCATCCACAAGCGAAGCGACCGCCTTCAAATTGATCATAATAAACAACATCCCGGCTGGATGCTTTGCCATCAGCGTGATTGCCACCATCGCTCCAACCTTCAGATCAAGCGCGTACACGCCTAGCTGCACCAGCACCAAACCAAACGCGATCAGCATAAGCGTTTTTGTTTCCAGACGATCCATAAACTTTCCCGACCACAACACAATGGGCGCCTCACAAAGGACAGCGGCCGAAAGAATCGCGGACGTCACGCTCATATCCAGCCCTTTGGCCTGGAACATGGCCGGCGCGTACGTATTCACCACGTTCGTGATTCCAAAAAACACGCCCGC
The DNA here is from genome assembly GCF_964018005.1 of uncultured Dubosiella sp. Taxonomy (NCBI): domain Bacteria; kingdom Bacillati; phylum Bacillota; class Erysipelotrichia; order Erysipelotrichales; family Erysipelotrichaceae; genus Dubosiella; species uncultured Dubosiella sp. Next base: position 173,895 of record NZ_CAXHOA010000002.1, on the reverse strand, counting down.
AAGCCCAAGATAGATAAAAAATTTTTTATTGCCGCTCTTCAAAGAATTCTTTTCCTTTTCCGGTTTCTTTTCCATAGCCAGCGAATCGGTTCCGGCCAATCCAATCACGCACAAAGCCATCGTCCCCAAAAACGCGATAAAGATCGCTTGCGGCGAAACAAAGTCGTAAATCAAGCCGGCAAGCTGACTGCCAAGCGCGTATCCAATCGTCCCCCAAATCCGAATCCGTCCATACGCGTACGGCGAGGCCGTCGCCACCTTTTCCATCACCGGATTCGTCCCGTTCAAAATCAGCATCACAAGCGCGTACGAGCCGGCAATCATCCACAAGGTATCGGCCATCAAAAACAAGACCGCCCCAATCATCGCGATACCAAACAAAGCGAGATTCAGCTTTTTCGCGTCATACCGGTCCGTCAAGGAACCAATGAGCGGCTGCGTAAGCAGCGAGGCAAGAAACGATCCCGACACGACGAGCGAAACATCGCTGGCGCGATATCCCCGATCCAGCAAATACACGGAAATCAGAACGGAAAATAAAGCCCATGACAAATAGTAAAAATTATACATGAGAAAGTAGCTGAAATACGAATTTTTATACCCGGCAAGCAAACTGTGTTTCTTTTGTTTGAGAATTTGAAATTCCATGTTTTTCCCTCTTTTCTTGATAGCTTTATCGTAAAAGTCGTTTAGAAAAAAGAAAATGGCTTTTCCTGTTTCTCAAACTTCGTTTTCATCTTTCCAATCCCGTTTTCATTCAATCTGTAAACAACATTCCAAAAGCATCTCCACGAATCGCGCCGCTTCTTCCTTTTCTCTAGAATGAAGCTATAGAAAGCGAGGAATCCTCATGCTCAGCCATTCCAAACTCGGATTCGGGCTCATGCGCCTGCCCAAAGACGAAAACGGCGTCATCGACCAGACGCAAGTCCAGACGATGGTCGATTTATTCATGCACAACGGTTTTACCTATTTTGATACCGCCTACGCGTACGCGGGCAGTGAAAACGCGATACGTGAAGCGCTCGTCAAACGTTACCCGCGCGATACGTTTACTTTAGCCGACAAGCTGCCGGCATGGAAATTAAAAGGACCCGAAGATGTGGAACGCGTCTTCCAGGAATCCATGGAAGCCGCAGGAGTCGACTATTTCGACTTTTATTTGCTTCACAGTGTCGAGGAAAAACACTTGCCAACGTATGAAAAATACAACACGTTCGACTTTTTAAAAGAAATGAAAGCCAAAGGAAAGATTCGGCACATCGGCTTCTCCTATCATGACGGGCCAGAACTGCTCGAACAAATCCTCACCAGACACCCGGAATTGGAATTTGTCCAGCTTCAACTCAATTATCTCGACTGGGAAAACGAAGTGATCCAGGCAAAGCGCAACTATGAAGCAGCCCGACGGTTTGGCAAACCCGTCGTCGTCATGGAACCCATCAAAGGCGGTACGCTGGCGGTTTTGCCTCCCGAAGCCGAAGCCATTCGAAAACAGACCATTCCCCACACGACACCGTCCTCTCTCGCGCTGCGCTTTCTTGCCGAAAAAGAAGGCGTCATGACGATTTTATCCGGCATGTCCAATGGGGAACAAATGAAAGAAAACACAGCGACGATGCGAAACGCCAGCCCGTTAACCGAAACCGAGTCAAAAGCCGTCGCCGCCATCACCCGTTCAATTTTGTCGGCGGACACGATTCCGTGCACCAAATGCCGCTATTGCGTAGCCGGCTGCCCGATGCATATCGCGATTCCCGACTTGTTTACGGCATACAACAGCCAGCGTCTTTATGGCGAACACGCCCGCTATCAAACCTACTACAATAAATTTTCCAGCTTGGGCAATCCGGCCAGCGCCTGCGTCGCATGCGGTCAATGCGAAGGCGTCTGTCCACAGCATCTGTCCATCGTTTCTCTTCTTAAAACCGTTTCCGAAGCGTTCGATCATTAAGTGCCAGCCGGCGCTTTTTGCGTTATAATGAAAAAAAGAAAGAGGAATCCTCATGAAACTTCACTATAAAGGAACTTATGATCTCAATCCCGACTCGCTGCCTGCCGCGCCCGCAAAAAAAGACGCCGTCCCATTCAAAGAACCCGATTCCATCGAAAAAATAGCCTGGATCGCCAACGGGATCGCGCTCGTCCTTTTGGTCGTTCTCGCCATCCCAATCGTAGCCCTGTACAAAACCAGGCTGATTTTCTCCATCGGCTTCTGGATTGGCGGGGGCCTCTCTCTCCTCACGTGTTTTCCCCACGAGATCCTTCACGCGCTTTGTTTCAAAGACGATGTCTATTTATACACCAACTTGCGCCAAGGCATGCTTTTCGTGATCGGCACCGAAACGATGAGCAAGAGACGATTCATTTTTATGTCCATGCTTCCTAACCGCGTCTTCGGTGTGCTCCCTTACGGGCTCGGCCTTCTTTTCCCGTCATGCAGCGTCCTGCTTGGCTTAGGATGGTGCGCGATCACCATGGGCGCCGGAGACTACCTCAACGTGTTCCACGCGCTAACGCAAATGCCCAAAGGCGCGAAAACGTACATGTCGGGTATTCACAGCTGGTGGTTCATACCAGAAGAAAACGAGGACCGCTAAAAATCCCCGTTCCATCTTTATTTTAATAGAAATCCGTAAACATCCGCCTCTTTGCCCTCAAAGGAAAAGCTTCGCTCATACACGCCACCATTGTTTTGAATGACACGTACCGATGCCGTGTTGTCCCGCTCCACAGAAAGCTGAAGCTTTTGAAGACCCGCCTCTTTCGCCACATCCAGCAGCTGGCGCAGCATTTGCGTTCCATATCCTTTTCTGCGTTCCGACGGACGCACGCTGTAGCCGCAATGGCCCAAATCTTTCAAAAAGCCGTTCAACGAATGGCGCAAGTCGATGATTCCAACGATTTCCTGATCGCCGGGACGGACCGCGAAAAACGTGTCCGTCACCACCCAGTTTGGATCGACGGTTTCCGGCTTCGTGTTGCGCGTCACCGCCTTCAGCCACTCGTCGTAACTCTCGATTTGATCGAACAGCTCACTTCCATAAATTGTCTTTTCCCCACTTTCAAAATGCGCTTTCCGGTACGCGAGCGCGCTCTCTTTCATCGCCGATACCGGCCGTTTTAAAACAATCTCATCTTTTTTCATTCCGTTCCTCCTGCGGCAGCAAAAGCCGCTTGACTTCCTTTACGATTTGCGACGATACATCGTCCTCAATATCCATCAGCCGGCTATACAACCGCACGCCCTGATACGCGAACACGATTACATGGAACACCGCCTCGGCATCCACCGGCATAAATTCCTTTGTCGCGACGCCATAGGCAATAAGTTCGATCCACGTCGCTTTGGAGCGCTCGTAGCTTTGTTTTACAAAACCGTCTTCCTTCGTATGACTGGAATCGCCGTAAAACTCCACGATTGCCAAACTCAAAGAATTTTTATCGTCCCGCATTTCCATTTCATAACGGGAAAGCAGGCTTTCCAAAATGACTTTAGCCGGCACTTTTTTCGCGATTTGCTCTCGCACTTCGTCTTGCTGGCGGGCTGCCATCTTTCGAAGGATTTCCAAAAAGATTTGCGCCGTGCTTTCATAATGGCGATACAACCCGCCCCGGCTCAAACCGGTTCGCTCGCAAAGCATTTTCATATTCACACGGGTAAATCCATATTCGGCAAATAACCGGTACGCCGTATCCAAAATGAGCTGTTTCGTTTTTTCTCCCTTTGTTTCCATTGTCCGTCTCCTTTGCGACATATATGTCGCTTTTATGATACGACACGCGTGTCGCTTTTTCAAGAAGAAAAAAAAACGGATTTGACGTCGCTCAATTCACCTCTTACCGGTAATATTTGACCACTGACCAAAAAAATCCCCTCTTCGTATCCATTCTTCGTATAATCAAAACCAAGGAGGGATGACATGAAAGTACAGATCCAACTCGACCCGGAAATCACCGCCCCATATATCACGATCCACGCCAGCGCCTTGACACCCGATATTGAACAGCTCATCGACGCCTTGTCCACAAGCGAGGCGCCCATCGCTGCCATGAAGGAAGACCGGATCGTCCTTTTACGCCCCGAAGATTTGTACATGGCGCGGGTGGAAAACGGAACCGTGTTTTTCTACACCGCCACCGAAAAATACGTGTCCAAAAAACGGCTGTACGAACTCGAACAGCAACTCGGCTACGCGATGATCCGCATCTCGAAAACGACCCTCGTCAACATCCGGTTTATCGACTACGTCGAACTATCGTTTGGCGGCGCGCTGCTGCTCAAGCTCAAAAACAAGGAGCAGGACTACGTTTCGCGCAAATACTTGCCCGCCTTCAAAAAGGCCATCGGCATCTAGGAGGAACTTATGAAAAACAACATCAAACAAATCATCATCGACTCGCTCATCAGCATCGGCATCGCCTGCACGCTTTTTTGTCTGATTGGTATGGTATTCGACCAAATTGGTCACGGCATGTTCTCTCTGGACGGGTACCGCTTCACGAAAATGGTGCTGGGCTGTATCGGCATCGGCCTGGGATTTGGCGTGCCAACGATCGTGTACCAGGACCAGCGCCTGTCCCGCGCCACGCAAATGACCATTCACCTTGGTATCGGCCTTGTCGTGTATACAGCGATCGCGATGTCGCTTGGCTGGATGGGCGACCCGAGCCATCCGCTGTCTTTTTTCGCTATCTTTGCCGGACAAATCGCTCTCGCCCTGGGCATTTTCCTGATTTTTCGCCACTACAACTTGAAAGAAGCGAAAAAAATCAATGAGCAACTCCAGAAGCGCGATTCCCGCTAAGGCGTCTTTTCAAGAACAAAAAAGACCCTTTCGGGTCTTTCACGCCTTATCGCAATACGAGAATGTTTTCCGCCTGCTGGCCGCGCTTTCCTTCGCCGATTTCAAATTCGACTTTTTGTCCTTCTTCCAAAGAACGGAATCCGTGGCCCGCGATGTTCGTGTAATGCGCGAAAATGTCGCGATCCGAACCATCAATCTGGATAAATCCATATCCTTTCTCGTTGTTAAACCATTTTACTTTGCCTGTACTCATGTTCAGTACCTCCTTCATTTCGTAGAAGAAATCGTTTCTTTTACAAAAAATGATCGCCATGACCGGTCCTTGTATTGAGAAACACATACACACTAGAACCAATAATAACGATCAGTTGAAGTCCTGAAATTTCTTTTACTAGAGTAAGTATACCATATTTATTCAAAGAAACAAGCGATTTACCCCTCTTTTTGCGTTTTTACAGCGAAACCGCCATCTCGGTTTGTCCGGTTTCCTCCAGCCGCGCCTCCTGCTCCCGCTGTTTTCTCAAAATGGTCGTCGCCGGTTTTTTAATCCACAGCGCGATGCCCAGAAACAACGCGGCCAAACCAAGCGAAATCGGATAAATCGCCATGATGGTCGCGAACGTCGGCGCGAGCGGGAACACGAAATACACCCACGTGATCCGCGAGCCGCAAATCGCCACCGTCGTCAAAACGGCCGGCATGAGCGAAATGCCAAAGCCGCGCAAATATCCCGAAATCGTGTCGTACGTCAGTGAGAAGATATACGCCGGAAAAATAATCATCATGCGCAGAAAACCGGTTTCGATGACTTCCGGATCCCCGTTGAAGATGCCTAGCAGCCCCCGGCCCATGCTGATAATCAGCAAAATCGCGACGATCGTCAGCGTCGCGCTTTCCACCAGACACACTTTCAAAATCTGCTTGCAGCGCGCCACCTGGTTGGCGCCATAGTTTTGGCCGACAAACGTCGTGCACGCCTGGCCAAACGAAGCGAGCACGTTGAACGCGAAAATCTCGATGTTCGTCGACGCGCTGCTGGCCGCCATCACGATTGTGCCCAGCGAGTTGGTCGCTCCCTGCACGATCACGTTGGCCAGCGAAAACACCGAACTCTGGATGCCGGCCGGCACGCCGATTCGCAAAATACGTACGAGCACGCCCCGGTTCATAGATAAATTTTTTACATCCAGACAAATTTCTGTTTTCGAACGCAGAAGCTTGATCAAAAGAAGGATCGAACTGATCAAATTGGAAACGACCGTCGCGATGGCCACACCCTCGACCGCCATGCCCATCCCGATCACAAACACCAGATTGAGCACGACGTTGACGATACCCGACATCGTCAGCACCATCAGCGGCGTTTTCGTGTCGCCCGCGCCTCGCAAAATCGCGGCCTCGAAATTATAAAGCAGGATTACCGGCATGCCGAGCATGTAAATGCGAAAATACAAAACCGCCATTTCCATGACTTCCTCGGGTACGTTGAGCGACGCGAACAACGGCGCGGCGATTATCTCGCCCACGACGCCCATGAGCACACCGCCAAGCAGCGCGAGAAGGACGGAAGTGCCAATCGCCGAACGCACGATCGTATGATTGCCCGATCCCAGCGCGTTGGCGATGACCACGTTGCTGCCAAGTGAGATCCCCACAAAAAAATTGAGCAGCAGCGCCACGACCGGCGCGTTGGCTCCGACCGCCGCCATGGCGATGGCGCCCCGCTCTTGCGTAAACTGGCCGACGACCGCGATATCAGCGGCGTTGAACAGCTGCTGTAAGATCCCGGTCGCGGCCAGCGGCAGCGCGAACAGTAAAACCGGTTTCCATAAAGAACCGGTCAGCATGCTGGATTCCAGCTTAAAAGACTTTTCCATACGACTTCCCCTTCCTTTTCTCTATGCATCTTCATTATAGACTCGATTGGAAAAAAAATCTTTGTTCCTCGAAAAGATGAAACAGCGTTTCGCAAAAAAGGCAAAGCCCGCGCTTTGCCTTCCCTCTTTATTTTTGATTCAAATGTTCAATGATCGCGCCGACCGGCTCCTCGATCAGACGCCACTCCTCTTCGGTTTCGATCGGGCCTACCTTGCTTGGCACGCCGTTCTCGTCTTTTTCCAGCAGCCTGCCCACAAGCACTTCCACTTTTTCCGCTTCGGTTTGCGCGGGCACGTACAACACGTACTCGTTGTTGTTTTCCTCGTCGACAAGACTGGCGAGCACCTGATACGTAAGACCGTTCATTTCAAAACGGGCCGGTGCGCTCTTCTCCTCGATTTCAACCGTTTCCGCCGCTTGCGACCGGTCGATCGCCGCCATCAGCTCGGCCTGATGCACATCCAGCGCGTCCGAAACGATTTTCCACTCTTCCGGCGACTCGATGGAACAAAGCGGCGACTTTTCAACATCGGGATCGTAGCTGGACACAAGCACCTTGACGTTTCCCTTTTCGTCTTTCGAATCGTCGGTATAGACGACAAAATGCTTGCCGGCCTCTTTATTATAAAACGTCAGCAACGTGCGGTACGTGATTTCCTTTCCGTCTTTTTCGACTGTGAATGTTTCTACCATATTCATTCCTCCTATCTTTTTTTATTATTGGTGTTTCTTGATCGTTTTCCCATTCGAATGACCCAAAAAGCAGAAAAAAAGAGAAAGCGTCTTGATTCGACGTCTTCCTCCCGTTTGCCTATTTCGCTTTCTTTTTATAATAGCGCGTCATGAACGCGTCGCGGTACTCCTCGAACCGGTCCTCCAAAATGGCTTGGCGAATCTCCTCCGTCAACCGGATGATGAATCGCAAATTGTGCTGCGTCGCCAGGCGGAAATACTCGTAGCGCGTCGGCTTGTCTTCCGACTTGAGCATCGTGTAAAGCTGCTTGCGCGTATATCCTTTTCGACAGGCCGGGCAGTCGCAGCCCGGTTCAAGCACCTCGTCGCTTTCCTTGAACTTGTTCAAGGCGTAGTAGCCGTCATGCGTGTAAATACGGCCATGACGGGCTTCCCGGCTTGGCGCCACGCAGTCGAACGTGTCCGCCCCCATCAGGGAGCCAATCAAAATATCGTCCGGGTGCGACAGGCCAAGCAAGTGGCGCGGCTTGCCTTCCGGCAGCTCCTCGTTGCACCAGCGCAAGATATCGCCCAGGTTGTTTTTCAAAAACGCGCCGCCAAGGCCATAGCCGTCAAAGTCCATTTGTCCCATCTTTTTGGCGGTCGAGCGGCGCAAGTCCTCCCAGCGTCCGCCCTGGAGCACGCCGTACAACGACTGCTTGTAGCCCAAGTCGTACTCGTGTTTGCGATGCTCGTCGAGCGAGATTTGCGCCCAGCGTTCCGTCCGTTCCAGCGCCTCCACGTTGTATTCGTACGAATCCGCCAGCGACGTGAGCTCGTCGAACGCCATGTGGATGTCCGCGCCGATCCGGCACTGGATCTCCATCGACTCCTTCGGTCCAATAAAGTCAAGCTCCTTCGTAACCGGATCGGTAAACTCGATGCCCGTTTCCGTCACGAGCGCGAGCCGCTCCTCCTTTTTGCGGTTCGTCACTTCCTTTTCCCGTTCCATGCTGACGACTTTGCCAAGTCCCGAGCCAAGCGACATGACTTGAAAGCCGCCCGAGTCCGTCAATGTCGGTCCGTTCCATTTCGACCACGCGGCCAGCCCGCCTTCTCTGGCGATGTCGGGCGAGGCGTTACGCAAATGGTATCCGTTGGAAAGCATGGCCTGGGCACCGATTTCCCGCAAGTCCTCGGGCGATAAAAACGGCACCTGTCCTCTTGTGCCGACACACATGAAGGCCGGAGTCATGATGTCGCCGTGCGGCGTGTGGATGATACCGGCCCGGCCGAGCTGTCCCGGGATTTGTTTTACGATCTCAAACCAAAAGGTGTTGTTGTTGTGATATGCACTCATAAATTCCTCAACTTCTTCTCAATACCGATCTCGACGGGCGAAAGCACGACTTCCAGTGCCAGACCGAGCACGTACGCGAACACCGCCTGCGCCAGAAACTCGTTGAACGGCAGCACCCCGATAAACGCGATCGTTTCAAATACCGCGGAGTCGATGATGTGCGCGAACACCGAGGAGCCAAGGGCCCGGGCGATAAAGCTACGCGCGAACACGCCGTTTCCGTTTTTCATCTTCGTGAACAAATGCGTGTTCAGCAAGTTCGAACCCAAATAGCCGCAAAGCGAGCCCGCGATGATGCGTGGCGAGAACCCGAGTACCGAAGCGAACGCGTCCTGCATTTCCCATCCCGGATACGGCGGCAGGGCGATGACGATATAAAACACGAGCACCGCGATCACGTTGACGAGAAATCCCGCGTAGATGATCGAGCGCGCCGTCTTTTGTCCAAACAGCTCCACGATCAAGTCCCCTATAATATATGTAACGGGAAACAGCACGACGCCGCCGTCCACGGCGATGCCGCCCAGATTCCACAACTTGATCGCGCAAAGATTGGATATCAGCAAGGATCCGGCCGATATCGCGATAAAGTAAATCAACAATTTCAATTTCTTCTCTGACATACCTATGAATTATAGTCTTGGATGCCGGAAAAATAAAGCCCTGCGAACGAGCAAAACGACGATCCTCCCTTGTTTTTATCCCATGCAGAGAAGACCCCCACTGAACGCCAGGCTCAATGACGGGATGAATCTTCATGGGCGTTCGATATTGTTTTGGCGGTTTTGACATAAAATTTCTTTTCTAAATGCATATTATGTTACAATAGAACTGGATAAAAGAGGTGTCAACCCATGGCCTATGCTGTCGATCGAATCGTCATCAAACGAAACCATACCCTCTATCCATATTGTATGGACGTATGCCAAAAAAGCAAGAACATCTACAATGCCGCTCTTTTTCAGCTTCGCCAGGTCTTCGCCTCGAAAGGCAAGACAAACCTCCATCCGCTTCAATTGGAAGCCAAACGCCAATGAGACGCGTATCTTCCCGAGATCCAAAAGAAACAGCCTTCGTTTGACAACCCGTTCGATACCGGGAAACTTCCATCCTATTTGACTTTGTTCCGTCTGTTTACCGTATCCAACCATCCGGACTATTTCGCCAAGGGACTTCCTCGTCATACGGCGCAGCACATGATGAAACAGGCGTGCCGGGATTTCGACACGTATTTCAAATCGTTGAAGGCGTGGAAAAACAATCCATATGGATAAAGACCGAATCCTCCTCGATACGTCAAAGCGCAATACAAGACAGCCATCCTATCCAATCAGGAGTGCAGGAACTACGACGGGATGCTCAAACTTCCCCATGTCAAAGAGCGCATCCCATGCCGTCGTATGGAAGAAGGGCGCTTGAAAGAAGCGAAGATTGTGCCCTATCATGACGTGTTTTTGATCATGCTGACTTATGAGACGAAATCAGTCAAAGCGTGCAGACAACCCAAACAAGTCGCCTCGATCGACCTCGGTGTGAACAATCTCGCAGCCATCGCGAACAACATAGGGAAACGTTCCCTCTTGTTTTCGGGGCGGGTATTGAAAAGCATCAAGGAAGAGGAATCACGCACGTTGTCACGATTGGCGTCCAGACAAACGATCGGGACGGAAATCAAATTGAAAAGCTCGAAAAGAGCGAAAGCGATCTACCGCAAGAATGGACTGAGGACTACGGATTTCCTGCACAAGACAGCCAATGCCATCATCCAGTGGTATGTCGAAAACGACATCGACACATTGGTCGTCGGATGCAACAAGGAATGGAAGCAAAACGCCGAACTTGGCTCGAAAAACAACCGCATCTTCTGCCGTATCCCGTTCTATGCCTTACGACAGAAGCTGAAATACCGTTGCGAGCGGGAAGGCATCCGATATATCGAGACGGAAGAAGCGTACACCTCGAAAGCGTCGTTCTATGACGAGGATGGTTTTCATGCGGACGGTTTGAGTGGAACGAGAACGACGAGAGGAAATTACCGGCGCGCGAATGGAGAGATATTGAACGCGGATCTGAACGCGGCCGCCAACATTGGAAGGAAGGTTTTTCCTGAATTGTTCAAAACGGACAAGGTGGACCTGCGCCACATCAAAAGGATCGTGCATCCGGAGCTGGCTTAAAACAAAACCATAGCTGGGCAAAGTCGAAAAGGACCGAACCAGTAAGGGCATCTCATGGATATGCCCGGATAGTTTCTGAAAGAAAAGGGTGCGGAAATCGTCCGATTCCACTTCTCTCTGTCAGGTGTTATCTGAAACCTTACCAGAACGTAAGTTCAGGCGAGGTAATTCATTCGAGCGCGACCATTTCCGGATTGGTGCGAAAGTATTTGGCCCGGCCCAGTTTGCTGCCAATCAAATAGTTTTGCCTCTCCAAATTTCCAATGACATTTTTGCGAAAATAAGTGGAATCGCTAATGCCGAGGAATTTCGCGATTTCCGATATTTTGTGCGTCCGGTAAAAACAAAACTCCAATACTTTTTGATCATACCGGGTCCCGTTTTCCACGGGAACGAAAGAGAGTCTTGGCGTCGCGTCGTCCACGATTCCTTCCGAATACGTAAGGTCCGGCAAAACGATCGTAAAGTCATCCGAAGAGGAAAAGATGTAGGGCCGATGCTTTCGATTGGCATCCCGATACTCCAACATGATTTTATCGAATCCCGTTCCTGCCGCTTCCATCGCGTTGCACAACACCAAAACCGAAGCAATCAATTCGTTTCTCCTCTTCGAAATAATGGACGAAAGATCGTATGTTTTCGCAAGCTGCTCTCCTTGATAGAAACTGCCAGGCGATGAAATTTCAAGACGATCCCGAAACAAATCGACCTGGATCTGCGTTCCATCCAAATAGTAGTTGCGGTGGGCGATGGCGTTGATCACCGCTTCAAATAAAGCGCGCGAAGGGAAAGCGTCGATATTTTTCCGATGATTTTCCTCCTTGATCATCGTATGATTCATCCTCTGCTCTACAAATTCCAGCATGTAGTGAACCGAATCCATGAGATTTCCTTCAAACCGATTGACGGTGACGATCCGGTTGCTTCCTTTGCTGAATCCTGAAAACACAGAACATTGCACACTCGTTTTCTTTCCGTCATACGTATCGGAAAACAACAAGGCGCCATTGGCTAAATATCCTTCTTCGTTGAAAAATCCCATCGAACGAAGCGCTTTTTCAGGCAGTTCTTTTCCCTGATTATTTTGCGCGTAAAACGCCTGGAGCGTCGTGAAGTTGGCCGGATCATACAGCTGATCCGAAAATTGAATGTCATATTGTGTGTTTTTGCTTTTTACACTCATATCAATGATTTCCTCATACGACGCTCCATTGGTAAACCCGTCCCGACGTATAAAGATCGACGGGACGCCTTTATATTTGCAGAGAACCGGCTTGATCCTTGATTCTTTTACATGGATTTGAATGATAAACCGTTCCTTTTCCCGCACTTTGTACGGAAGAAAAGAAATAGATAGATTCGGTCTTGGAACAATATGCTCATTGATTATATTATTGAAATAATTCCGTTCGTTATCCGCTTCGATTCGGTCAAACCCGATGAGTTTATTCGTCTTGTCTTCCACCCCGATATACAAGCAACCGCCTTGCGCATTGGAAAAGCCCGCGATGGTTTTTAACCATCCAAGCGTATCCTCCCGATTCAGTCGGGACTTGCATTCCACTTCCATATCTTCCAGCAAAATCACGTTGACTAATTCCTCCAAACACATAGACTCCCCCCCTTTTTTGCATTTTCGCTCCATCTACTTCAAACTTACTTCAACGTTACTTCAAAGTCACTTCAACATCAACTTCACTCCACTTCACGCTCAACTATGCTAAGATAAACCTATGGTAAACACGACTTTAGGATACATCGAACACGATGGAAAATACTTGATGATCCATCGAATCAAAAAGAAAAACGACATCAACAAAGACAAATGGATCGGGATCGGCGGCAAAATGGAGCCGGGCGAAACGGTGCTTGACTGCATGAAGCGCGAATGCAAGGAGGAAACCGGCCTCGATTGGCATGATCCGACGCTTCGGGCCATTATCACCTTCAACTTCCAAAAGGACGAAACCGATAGCCTCTTTTCCGAATTGATGTTTTTGTATACCGGAAAAGATTTTTCCGGAGAACTCATCGAATGCGACGAAGGCGAGCTCGTATGGATCGAGAAAGACAAAATCAAAAACCTCCCCTTGTGGACGGGGGACTTGATTTTCCTCGATCTCATGCAGCAGGATATTCCGCTTTTTTACCTTCGCCTAGACTATGTCGGCGACCGGCTCGTGCTTGCCGAACTCGATGGAAAAAAACTGGAAATTTAAAGAGCGTTCCAATTGGCACGACCATCCGGATATGGTTTAATACAGGTGAGCTAAAACAAAGCTCACTTCATAATCAAATTCCCTTTCTTAAAACTTTCTTGGAAAAAGGCCTCGTCGGAGGCCTTTTTTCTTTGTGTGACGCAAAAAAAATAGACAAGAGTCATAAACGATTTTATAATAAAAAGCCGAAAAGAGGGAATTTGTATGGGAACGATCGTGAATGTGGGCGCCATTGTCGCTGGTGGTCTGGGCGGCATGCTCTTAGGAAAATATTTAAAACAATCGACGCAGGAACTGCTGATGAAAATCAACGGCGTGTGCGTGCTGTTTCTCGCCATCTCGGGCGCGATGGAATCCATGCTCCACGGCTCGTTTTCCATGATGCTCATCGTCTCGCTTGCCATCGGGGCGATCGTTGGCGACTGGATCGACATCGAAGGCTGGCTTGAACGCTTTGGCGCGTGGCTCAAGCAAAAAAGCGGCAACGCCAAAAACAAGCTGTTCATGGAAGGGTTCGTCACGACCACGCTGACCGTGTGCATCGGCGCGATGGCCATTGTCGGCGCTATCCAGGACGGTGTGTTCCACGATCCATCCACGCTGTACGCCAAGTCACTGCTCGACTTCATCATCGTGTTCGTCTTAAGCGCCTCTCTGGGCGTCGGGTGCGTGTTTTCCGCCATCCCCGTCGGCCTGCTTCAAGGAACGATTACCGTCTTGTCGTCGTTTCTCGTGTTTTTGCTCGCGGACGGGGCACTGGACAACTTGTCCGTCGTCGGCAACGTCCTCATCTTTTGCGTGGGCGTCAATTTGATTTGGCCAAAAACGATCAAAGTCGCCAATTTGCTGCCCGCCTTGCTCATCGCCCTTTTCTTATAAAAAAGTGAGCGTTTCCATTGGCACGACCATCCGGATATGGTTTAATACAGGTGAGCTAAAACAAAGCTCACTTCATAATCAAATTCCCTTTCTTAAAACTTTCTTGGAAAAAGGCCTCGTCGGAGGCCTTTTTTCTGTTATGATAAACCAAAAAGGAGGAACTTATGGATTTTCTTACCCGCCTCGAGCTGGATTCCCCATGGACACAAAGCGAGCAAGTCGTCGTGAACCACATTCTCGCCAACCCCGAGTCCGTTCTGGCCACCACCCCAAAACAACTTGCCCAAACGTGCTACGTTTCCACCTCCTCCTTGTATCGGCTGCTTTCCAAACTCGGCCTCGACGGGTTTTCCACGCTGCAAGCCGAGATTTCCAAATCGCTGCTGCACCGGGAAAAAGAAAAGGCGGATGTCGACAAAAATTTTCCGTTTTCCCATATGCAGACGCACTACGAAATCATCGAACAGCTCAAGGCCGATTACGACAGCACTCTGGCCAGCCAGAAAAACTTGTTCGACCTGTACAGCTTGTATGAAGCGTGCAAAGCGATGCGCAACGCGAAAGCGATCGACTTGTACACGTCGGCCGGCAATCTGGGCTTCTTTAAAAACTTCCAGTTCCAGCTGCGCGAAATCGGCGTAAACGTCCACATGGCCGAAAACGACTACGAGCAAACGCTCATGGCCGCCAGCGCCGGTCCCGACCATCTCGCGATCGTGCTCACGATGGAAGGACGCTCTTCAACGATTCCCGCCATCGCCTACGCGCTCGAACAATCGCGCACCCCCGTCATCCTGTTGAGCGCGCCCGGATACGAAAGCGTCTTTCAAAATGTGAAAGCGCATTTATGGATCGACCACAACGAGCACCATTACCGCAAGATTTCCTCGTTCGCGACAAGAATGAGCCTGTTGTACACGCTCGACGTCTTGTACGCCATTTACTTTCAAACAAGCTACGAGGAAAACCTTGACAAAAAGTTTTTGTATTACCACCGGCTCAACCCGACAATCGACGACTGACACGAAAATCCCATCGTTCGCTTTCAAAACGAAATTTCGATGGGACTTTTTTTTCGTATTCCCTCCGTTTCCGGCATTTCCGCTTTCGTTTTCCTATACTAAACATGCAAGGAGGCATTGAATATGAACCAACCAAAAATCTTGTTTTTCGATCTGGATGGCACGCTGCTTAACAGTGAAGGCATCGTGACCGAAAAAACATTGTCCGCTTTGAAAAAGGCGCGCGAGGCTGGCGTGCTGTTGGGACTAAGTACCGGCCGGGATGTCAACAGCGTCGAAACGCTGCTGCCAAAATGGAAGCTCGATTCGATTATCGACATCCTCGTCGGAACGGGTGGCGCGGAAGTGGCGGACCGCAACTGGAACCGGATCCAGTCCGCGTTTCCACTGGATGGAGCGCTCATTCACGAAATCATGGACCACTATGACGATATGGACGTCAACTTCGCGATTCCATACGATGGCATCCTGTACGCCCCGAAAGACGACCGCCACATTCAAAGTTTGTCGAAAGCCGACCATGTTCCATACAAAGTCGTCGACTTTGACGCGTTTCTCACCGAGCCCAAGCCAAAAGTGATGATTGTCTGCGATCCGGAAACCATGGATCAAGTTGTGGAAAGAGCAAGCACGTTTGCCAATGAGCGATACAAGTCGGCCGCCCTGAAAACCGCCAGCATCTTGTATGAATACATGGATCCGCGCATCAGCAAGCCGCTCGGCATCCAGATGGCCATTGAACCATTTGGCATGACGCTTGAGGATGTGTGCGCGTTTGGTGACGCCGACAACGACCACGACATGGTGCTGCAAGCCGGGATTGGCGTGGCGATGGCCAACGGCTCCGACGCCACGAAGCGCGTGGCCGACTTCATCATTGGCGACAACGACCATGACGGCATCGCCGATTTTATCGACACATTTCTTTTACAGGAGGGAAATTCATGAAAATTCGCTTGTTTTGCAACGCGGGCATGTCCACCAGCCTGCTCGTTGAAAAAATGAAAGAGGCGACCAAAGAAGAAGGCCTTGACGCCGATATCGTCGCCTACCCGCTCAACGAGCTCGACCGCCATATCGAAGGCATCAACGTCGCTTTGCTCGGCCCGCAAGTCGGCTATCAAAAGAAATCGCCGACAAGCACAACGTCCCGCTCGATGTCATTTCAATGACCGACTACGGACGCATCAACGGCCAAGCCGTTTTGGAGCAGGCAAAAAACTGATCTCCTCAAAACGTTAAGCAAGGACAACTCCTCAATCTTTTATCCTCCGGGAAGGCCAGGCCTTCCCTTTTTCACGCAAAAAAGGGACCGAAGTCCCTCCGCATTTATTTCGCGTATTGCAGCGCTTCCTTTCCGGTTTCGCCCGAGGAGATCCGGATGACGTTTTCCACGTCGTACACGAAGATCTTGCCATCGCCAATCGACCCGGTATACAACGCTTTGCGCGCCGCGTCGACAACCTTTTGTACCGGCACTTCCGATACGACGATTTCGACTTTCATCTTCGGCAGCAGTTTCGACTCGACTTCCGCCCCGCGGTAGTACGTCGTCTGTCCTTTCTGGACGCCCATGCCCATGACATTGGCGACCGTCATGCCGCCGATTCCGATTTGATCGAGCTCTTTTTTCAACGCTTCGAACCGGTCCGGTTTCGTAATGATCGTCACTTGCGAGAAAGCGCCTGTTCCATCTTTCATCCGCACCGGCACCGCGTCCTCGACATCAACGACTACGCTGTCTTTTTTCGGCACATCGACTTGAATCGGCGCGTAAGGGCTCATTTCCGTCGCCATCGTGAATCCGGCGTACGCGCTTTCCAAGCCATGCTCCTCTTTATCAAGACCCATGATTTCCTCGTGCGGGGTCACGCGCAAACCAATCGTCTTTTTGATCAAATAGAAGGTAATGAAAATCGTCACGGCCGTCCACACGCCGATGCAAAGCAAGCCAAACAGCTGGACGAGCAGCTGATCCCATCCGCCGCCGTAAAACAGGCCGGCCGCTTCCGGCATCGTTTCGGTGCCGCACGCGAACAATCCAACCGCGATCGTCCCCCACAGCCCGTTGGCGAAATGCACCGCCACGGCGCCGACCGGATCGTCGACGTGCAGTTTATAATCGAGCAGCCATACCATGAAGCAGCAAATCAAGCCGGCCACGATGCCGATGACGCAAGCGCCAAACACGTTGACCGCGTCGCATCCGGCCGTCACGGCGACCAGTCCGGCCAGCGCGCCGTTGAGTGTCATCGACACATCCGGCTTGCCGTAACGAAGCCACGTGAACACCATGACCGCGCATGCCGCCAGCGCCGGCGCGACTGTCGTCGTGGCGAAAATCGTCGCGAGCTGCACCCCGCTTTTCGCGGCCGCCCCGTTAAATCCATACCAGCCAAACCAGAGGATGAACACGCCCAGCGCCCCGATGACAATGTTGTGTCCAGGAATGCCGTGCGGCTTGCCGTCGGCGTCAAACTTGCCAATTCTGGCGCCCAGCATCGCCGCGCCGATGAAGGCGCAAATCCCGCCCGCGAAGTGAATAACGGCCGATCCCGCGAAATCGTGGAATCCCATCGCGGTCAAAAATCCGTCCGGTCCCCATACCCAGTGGGCCTCGATTGGATAAATGAGCAAGCTGATCACAAACGAGTACACGCAATAGGAAATAAACTTCGTTCGTTCCGCCATCGCGCCGGAAACGATCGTGGCGGCCGTGGCGCAAAATACAAGGTTGAAGGTAAACGTCGACCAGTCGGTGGTCGCGAAATCCGTCAGCGGATGGGCGCCCCAGCCAATCCAGGGACTTCCGCCCGTTCCGCAAAGCAGGCTGAATCCTAAAATCAGAAACGCGACGGTTCCCAAACAAAAGTCCATCGTGTTTTTCATGATGATGTTGCCGGCGTTTTTCGCCCGCGTGAATCCCGCTTCCACCATCGCGAATCCGGCTTGCATGAAGAAAACCAAAGCGGCTCCGATCAGAAACCAAATCCCAAAGACTTGACTCAATACTTCTTCCATCATATCTACTCTCTCCTTTTCGATTGTTCCAAAAAGCGAAAAAGACGCTTATCGACCCGATCCCCGTTGATCAAGTCCATAAGCGCCTTTGCTTCGAATTGGATGTCCTAAGAATACGCCTCTTTTTTCGAATATGCAAGTCTTTTTCATACTTTTTTGAAAAAAATTAAATCTATTTCATTTTCTTTCTTTTTGTTACAGAGTGGCATTCGAGGCGAAACGACCTGTTTTTATCCGAGCGCCACATCGAGCGCGAGCATGAGCGTGAATCCGACCGCGAACCAAAGCGTTCCCACGTTGGAATGCTTGCCGGCCGACATTTCCGGGATGAGTTCCTCGACGACAACATACATCATCGCGCCGGCCGCGAAGCTGAGCAGCACCGGCAGGACGGGCACGACATAGCGCGCGGCCAAAATCGTCGCCACCGCGGCGATCGGCTCCACGACGCCCGACAAGACGCCATAGCCAAACGCTTTCGCCTTCCCCATGCCTTCCGATTTTAACGGTAGCGAAATGATCGCCCCTTCGGGAAAGTTTTGAATCGCGATGCCAAGCGAGAGCACCATCGCGGAAGCGAGGGAAATCATTCCGTTTTGCGCCGCGCCGGCCAGCACCACGCCAACCGCCATGCCTTCCGGGATGTTGTGCAGCGTGACGGCCAAAACGAGCATCGTGCTTCGATTGAGCGCCGCCTTGACCCCTTCCGGCTCGTCGCTGCCTTGATGCAAATGGGGAACGACATGATCCAGGATCCATAAAAACAAAATCCCGATCCAAAAGCCCGCCACCGCGGGCACGAACGCGAACGCTTCCAGCGATTCCGATTGTTCCATGGCGGGCACGAGCAAGCTCCAAATCGAGGCGGCGACCATGACGCCGGCCGCGAATCCGGTCAGCGCGCGCTGGGTGCCGGCATGGACGTTGTGTTTCACAAAAAACACGCAGGCGGCGCCCAATGTCGTTCCGAGAAACGGAATGAGCACCCCTTGTAATAGTTCCATTGACATTGTGTGGTTTCCTTTCTTTTGCCCCCATTATACAAAAAAAAGCCACGATCGCCTGTTTGAACGCTATTCAAAACAGCCAGAACGTTTCGCAAGGAACAAACGTCATCCCAAGCTTTCGCTGCAAAGAAAGAGAGTTTCCGTTGTCGGCGAACACATCCGCGTAAGGCGTGAATCCTTCCGAAAGCATTTGTCCAATCATGAATGTTTCCAGCTGCGCGCCAAAGCCATGCCGCCGAAACGGTTCGAACACTTCAAGCAGTCCCATGCTACCTTCCGCGTGGCGGCCGACAAACCCGATCGGCGTTTGTTCGTGTAAGGCGATCCAAAGATACCCGTTGTCAATGTAGGCGGCCAGCTCCTCCCGCTCGAGCAAATCGTAACGGGAGGTGATGAAATCCAAATCATCGGCCCGCGCCTTCCGGAAGGAAAGCGTCAAAGCTGTCGCCGGGGCTTTCGAATTTGGCCAAACGACCAGCTGGCAGGCGTGCGCCGAGGAAAACCCAAGCGTCACCATGGCAAGATCCCGCGCTTTCTTCCCTTGCACCATCATCACCTCGACCTTTTGGCGATCCAGCCCGGCCAGCCACGCCCGACACACGGACTCGTTTGGCTGGCGCAGCATCCACACGCCGGAAGGCGCTTCGACCAGCTTTCCCTCTTTGTCGTGGCGCACGACCCGTCCACCTGCCTGGATGGCGTTTTCAAAAGGAATATCCACTTTATTTCTCATTTTCAAAACCTCTTTTCCACAAAAAAAGGCAATCGCGCTGCCTGCTGTATATTTAACCGAAATACGCCGATTTTTTTTCTTCTTCCCG
The DNA here is from genome assembly GCF_964018005.1 of uncultured Dubosiella sp. NCBI lineage: Bacteria > Bacillati > Bacillota > Erysipelotrichia > Erysipelotrichales > Erysipelotrichaceae > Dubosiella > uncultured Dubosiella sp. Next base: position 154,031 of record NZ_CAXHOA010000002.1, on the reverse strand, counting down.
CCGTTTAAAATGGTCGTTCAAAACGTCACCCCACATTTTTCGGCGAACCGGAAGAATCGCCAATTTCACTTTTCCGCCTTCCATTTGCAAAGCGGTTTGTTCATTCAGCAAAATCGAACATTTGGCATATTGTCTATCATTCTTGTTCACGTCAGGCTCCTCCATTACCTTTATTCACTTTTACTATACGCTTGAAAGCTCAGAAACAAAACCTGAAAAGCGTTTACATTTTTCCGTGTTTTTTGACATGGCCGGCACCATTTTTGGGAAAATTTCCAATCCTCGTTTCAGCATTATTTACTTTTTTAAATTTCCTATGTAGGATAAAATAAAAAGGAGATTTGGTATGCAAATAGTACAAGGTGAAAAAGATAGAACCTTCTTTGAAACACTCAAAGAAGATTGTTCTACTGAAATAAAAAAAAGTAAATTTCTGCCCAAAGATTTATGGGAGACCTATTCCGCTTTTTCAAATACAAATGGTGGAACAATTTATTTAGGAATCAAAGAAAATTCTCCTAAAAATATCATCTTAGGCGTCGAAAATCCTAGAAAAGTAATTGATGATTTCATTGTCACTTGCCGAAATCCAAGTAAAGTAAACTATGATAATTCCAATGAGGAAAATATAACCTTAATTAACATTGATGGAAAAACGATTCTTCAAATAGATATTGAAGAAGCTCCTTTATCCAAAAAACCAGTTTTTTGTGGCGGAAATATTGAAAATTCATTTATCAGAAAAGGAAGTGCTGATTTAAAAATGACAAACGATGAATTACGCGCTACGTTTAGAAACGCAAAGCCAGATATGGATTCTTTGTCAGCACCTAACACTTCTTTAGATGATTTAGACTCTCCTACAATAAATCGTTATAGAAAAAAATTTAATCAGCAATATCCTAATCGTTTTGAATCATTATCTGATACAGATTTTCTTATAAGAATCGGTGCTATTTATCTTCAAAAAAATAATACTTATGCTATTAAAAGAGGAACTTTGCTCTTTTTAGGTAAATATCAATCAATTAAAAAAGTTTATCCACATTTTCATCTGGATTATTTTAATCGTATCTCCGGGCAGAATAGATGGGATGATCGCATTGCTTCTGACGAATTTTATGATTTTGAAATGAATGTATACAACTTTTTTAATATAGTTTGGGAAAAATTTCTCAATAGCTTTAATTCCCCTTTCGCATTAGATGAAAATTTAGAAAGATCGAATCCTAGGGCAATCGAAGTATCTTTACGCGAAGCTCTTGTAAATTGTTTAGCACATGCGGATTATGAGCAATCCTATCCGTCTATTAAAATCGAAATTCATAATGGCGTTTATATTTTTGAGAATCCTGGTCAACTTCTAATTCCAATTAATCAATTTACTCAAGGAGGAGAGTCTCGACCTCGCAATGAAATGCTTATGAGTTTTTTTAGAAATTGCGGTTTTTCCGAAAGACAAGGTTTTGGTGGCCAACAAATATTTGGGACTTCTTTAAAATGGAAATTTAGAACACCAAAAATAGAAACCGACTTAGAAAAAACTCGATTATCTATCTGGACTGTTAAATTTGCTGATAGCTACCCCGATCTAACGGAAAAAGAGATACTTATAATCAATTATTTGACAAACTACCCTAACCCTAAGGCAAAAAAGGAAATCCAGGAAGCAACAGAATTAAGTGAACACCATACTAAACAAACCTTAGACTCGCTTTGCAAAAAAGAAATCATCAAACGTGTCGGAAAATCTGTAGCCACAAAATATACAATCACTCGTTCGAATCAAGAACTTCTTACATTAACGAAAGAGGCACTGAATATTCTTGCCAAGCAATTATAAATGAGATTTGCTGGAGATTTGCTGGAGATTTTTGCCTGCAACTATTAAAAAAATCAAATTAAATAAGGAGTAACCACTTTACTTAAAGTATGATATTCCTTTTTTAGCTTTGATTTGCTGGAGATTTGCTGGAGATTTGCTGGAGAAATCATTTCCCGCTCCCTGACAATTCCCCTTTGGCGATCGCCCTGCTGTTTGTTACAATGGATGCAACAGAAAGTATAAAAACACAAAAGAGGAGAAAACAAATGGGAATGGATTCAACAAAAAGAAAAGGACCAAAACAATTCGAGGCAAGCAAAAACGAGCTTTATGCGATTTTTCGCAAACGCCCTTTTTCCCTGGAAAAGGCGCAGCGCGTCTTGTCGGATTTTCAACAACTTGGACTGGGAAACGACTCGTTTGGCGAATTGTGCTTGACCTTTATCGACCTGGCTCTTGACTACGGGGAAACAAATGAAGCCGGCTTTTGCGACGCCGTATTCGACACGTATTACGAAGTCGCGGGCATGGCAGGCGAGGACGAGACGCTTTACGAGCAATGGAAAGACCATCTTCAAACGATCCGTGACAAAGCGATCGTTTCCTGGCCCGGCTTTTCCGATTATATGCACGACATGGCGTTCATCATTCCTTGGGCGGAAGACGAGTAACGAACGACCGGCAACGCAAAACAAAAAGGAATATCCGCGTTCGAACGAAACGGGTATTCCTTTTTTTACGGGCAGAATATAAAAAAAAATGAGAGCCGACGCTCTCAAATTGTATATAACATGCTCTTTTCTTTCGGGTGTCTTTTTATGTAGAGTATTCAGCTCACACATAATCAAGGCGCTCGGAAATCCTTTCGCAATCTTCTGCGACCGAAAGAGGAACCATGCTACTAGAATATGGTATCAAGGATTGAGTATAGGATAGTATTATTCATTTGAAAGTATAATAATTGGATTCCCGATTCGCTTTTTTTTCATTATTATGATGTTACAAGTCGCTTCCCCAAACAACTTGCTTCCATAATATACTGGATTGTCCTAGGAAAGTCAATACATTTCTTAAGGTTTTCTTAAATATTTTTCGTATACGTGAAGTGCGTCTGTTTCATCCCTCGTTTTTCGTAAAACCGGTGCGCCTTTTTTCGCTTTTGATTCGTCGCAAGCGCTAGCTCCACGCATCCTTTTTGACGTGCCAGCATCTCGATATCCTTTAAAAATTTTGTCCCGACGCCTTCTTTTCGCATCGGCTCGACGACGTCCAGTTCGATCAGTTCCGCCGTCTTGGCGCAATGGTGCAAATATGTCCCGTACCGTATCGCGGCGTAGGCCGCCGGCACGCCATCCACCTCGTAAATCAGCGATTCCATCGTCTTGTCGTCGAGCTACGCCTCAAACAAAACCGCGAACCGTTCCCGGTCGAAGATCGTCTGCTCCAAATCGCACATCCGCTCGTACACGAACGGCATATCTTCGATACCCGCCTTGCGCGTGCCGCTCATACAAGCTCCACGACCAGCACGGCCGCCGCCGCGCCAATCGCGACGACAAGCAGACTGTGCCGCCGGTACGCCAGACCCGTCGCCACGATCGTACCCGCGATCGAAGCCGCCATATTGCCAGTCGCGTAAAACACGGCCGGAAACGTCATCGCCGACAGCACGACGTATGGCACATAAAACAAAAAGCTTTGCACCCGCCTATTCGTGATCTTCCTGCGAAAAATCAAAAACGGACTCACCCGAATGACATACGTCGTCAGGGCCATCACCATCAAACCCGCAATCGCCATCTTCATCCATCCTTTCCTGCTCGTCGATTGGCGCAATAAACGCCATCAAAGCGCTGATTCCCACCGTCACGACGATCACGCTCCAGCCATCGCTCAAAAACGAAAACCATGGCGCATAAAACAAAACGCAGCTGGCCAGTATCGAAAGCGCCACCGCCCAAAACACGTTTTTGTGGTCTTTCGCCGCCGGCACCACGATGGCGATGAACATGCCGTACAACGCGATGCCAAACGCGCTCGTGACACTGTCAGGCAGCACGGAACTGGCCACCGCGCCCGTATACGTTCCCAGCGTCCAGCCCAGCACGGGCAAAGCGATCAGCCCCATCATATACCAAAACGTCAACGCGCCTTTATGGCCCATCGAAACCGCGAAGATCTCGTCGGTTATCCCAAACGCGATGAGCAGCTTCTCCTTCCACGTCACTTTGGGATCCAGCTTTTGCGACACGGAAAGCGCCATGAGAAAATACCGGGCGTTGATGATGAGCGTCGTCAAAAACAACTCGACGAGCGTGCCGCCGGCCGCCAGCAGCCGCACGCCCGCGAACTGTCCCGCGCTTGTCAGATTCGTCAGGGAAACGAGCACCGTCTCGCCAACGGGCCGGCCAAGCAAAACGCCCATCATGCCAAAGGCGATCGACACGGAAAAATAACCGAGCGCGACAGGCACGCCATCTTTCAGTCCCTGCCGAAACTGTCCTTTCCCGTCACGCATCGAGCGAATACACCTGTCCGGCAAACAGCAGCGATCCATCCGCGCTTTCGATCGTGAACGCGAACGGCCGGTCCAGCGTGAAGTCGACTGGCTCCTCCTCGATCAAAGACGTCGCCTCGATCGACATGACCGTGTAGGCGCCACCCTCGACACCCGACTCGTCCACTTTCACCCGCGCGCCATGCTCGACGCTGGAAAGAACCAGATCCTCGTCGCTCAACGGGGAGAAATCCGCCTTTGACGCGTCGAACACATCCGTGATGCCAAGCGCTTCCCACGCGTCTTTCAACTGCATCGTGGCGGCCACGTCGAATTTTGGCAGCGACACGTTGACGATGCGCCGCTCCCCTTCGTCGCTTTTTCTCTCGCTCCATACCGCGTTTGGCGAATCCACCGGCTTGTACAGCCACATTCTCGCGCCGTCGTCCATCGGCAGCGCGATTGCCTCGTACGCGTCCGTCTTCACGTATGGCACCGTCATTTGACCATGCATGAACTCGGCCTTTTCATCCGAACGGCCATGGAACGTCTCGTGCGTGTTTTGCGCCGCGTCGAACTTGCTGGTCCACGTGTTTTGATAATACAGCGTCGACACAAGGCCCAGCCGGGTCTGGTCGCTCCAGTTCACATCGGCGACTTCCTTCTTCAACAAATCGCCCGTGTTTTCATTCATCCACGTGTGCAGCCGCTCGTTGAACGCGTCGCTGCCCATCTTTCCAATCATCGACGAGGCATGGAAATCCTCGGCCAGCGCTTTGAGCGTCGCCTCCTTGTATTGGAATCCTTCGTCGAGCCACAGCGAATTGGCCAGCCGGCTCGTCATCCGGCCATCGTCGCTGTACGTCGCCAGCCACAAGGCGTTCACCTTCTTTTCCAGCGCGTCCGTGTCCTTCTGGTTGAGCACATCCAGGATCTGCGCCTGCGTTTGTCCGGCGCTCGTTTTTGCCAGCATGCCCATCGCCATGTACAAGTTGAGCGGCGAAATGACCCCGTTTTTCTCCTTTGCCAGCAGCGTCGACGTCATCTTTTCATAAAACGGATCCATGTCGTCGGCGTACCCTTCGTACTGGTTCGCCAGTTCCTGCTTGTTTTCAGACCACGCGTCGATGTTGTCGTCCGAATACTTCACAGTCTTTGGCACCTGCGCCGTGTACTCGCGTCCCGAAGCCGCGCATCCGCAAAGCAGCGACAAGCACATCGCCAGCGCCATGCCATGTTGGTATCTTTTTTTCATTCTCTTCTCCTTTTTTCCTTCCTTTTTAGAATAACGAAAACGCCGTCCAATCACAACAAAAAACGCCGGACACGCCGACGTGTAAACGGTTCGATCCTCATTTATCCTTTTTTCGTGTCAACATCGCCTTCTTGTCGATGAGTTTTCCCTTCAACTTCTTTATATCACGTTACTTAAACAAGTTGAAGCTCCTCTCAAAAAAAACGCCGGACATGCCGACGTGTAATTTTCAATTTTGCATCATTTATCAATCGCCTTGCGCGTCTGCTCATGCAGTTTGAGCTTACGCGCCCGGTCCAGTTCCATAAAGCTCGTATACAACATGTCGATCAGCACGAGCAACGGAAACTGCGGGGAAATGAGATTGCCCCGGTCCATGTGCTTCAGCGATGGCACGAAGATAATCTCGTCGCAATACGCCTTGTGGTGCTCGTCCGCGCTGGCCGTCACCAGCACCGTCGTCGCGCCCTTTCGCTTCGATTCCTGCAAAAAACCGACGACCTCCCGGCTCGCGCCCGAAAGCGAAAAGCCAATCGCCAAATCGTCCTCCTGACGCATGACCGCCTGGATCATCATCATTTCCGAGTCGGTCAGCGCGTTGATGTCCACGCCTACACGTGTAAACCGGTGCGCCATTTCCATCGCCGCGTAGCCCGAGCTTCCCTTACCCGCCACATAGGTGCGCCGCGCCAGGGAAAGCATCTCCGTCACCCGGCTCATCTGGTCCTCGTCGATCAGAGAATAGCTTTTGTTCAGCAGGATCTCGTACGCCCGCAATACCGATTTCGAGCTTTGCGCCACCGTCTCGTACAGCTCCGACTGGTTCAGGGAGCTCTCATATAAATAAATGAACTCCCGATACCCCCGGAATCCGCACTTTTTCGCGAACCGGGACAACGTCGCCTCCGAAATCGCCAGCCGCACGCTCATGCTTTTGGCGGAAAAATCGACGATTTGCCGATTGCTCAAAAAGAAATCCGCCACGCTTTTTTCCAGCTGCGTCAGCTTCTCGTACGCCGACTCGATTTTAGGAAGGACAGACTTGTACTGGTTATCCATGGTTCTCGCCGCCCAGTTCCGGGTGCTTATTCAAAAAATGCACGAGCGCGCCCTGCATGCCCGCGTCGTTGGCGTGGCCCGCGAACGCGATCTTCGTGTTTTTGGCGATCAGCGGGATCGTATGCGCCGCAAACGCCCGTTCCAGACGATCCCGCATCTTTTCGCCCTGCGCCATGATGCCGCCGCCAAGCACGATTTTCTCCGGATTGAGCACAAAGCTAATCATCGCCATGCCCTGGCCCAGCACCTCGCACATGGTGTCGACCGCTGCGACGCAATCCGCATCGCCCGCATCCGCCAGCGCGAAGATCCGCTTGCCGTTCCATTCTTCCTCCGGTTCGCCTTTCCGATTCGCCACATCCCGGACCAGCGCCGTCGTCGCGCCCGCATCCTGAAACGGCACGCCGTCGATCGGGATGTATCCGACCTCGCACGCCGAAAAACACGAGCCGTTCAGCAGCTGCCCGTTTTCGATAAAGCAGCCGCCGATCCCCGTTCCGATCGTCAGCATGAGCATCGAGGAAGCTCCTTGGCCCGCGCCGCTTTTCGCCTCCGCCAGACCCGCGCAGTTCACGTCGTTTTCCACTTCCACCGGCAGACCCAGCGGCCGTTCAACGACTTCCTTGTAGTCGACGCCGATATATCCGGGAATCGCGTCCGAAGCGTGAATGATGCATCCTTTCTCGCTGTCCACGACGCCCGCCGACGAGATCGCCACCCCCGCGATGGCCGGATCCTTTTTGATCAGCGCTTCGACAAGCCCCTTCACTTTGCCAGCCAGCGCCACGCCGCCCAAATGCGCCTGGGTCGGCGTTTCCGTCTTTTCCACGATCGTGCCATCCGCACGCAAGATCCCGTATTTAATGGCCGTTCCGCCAATATCCACACACGCAAACGTATTCATGATAAATCCTCCTTTATACGATGCAGAAAAGCACCAGTACCCCGGTGCCGTTCTGTCTTATTGTTCAATTTTTACTTTAAAAATCGCTTTTTTGATTCGTTCCGGCTTTCCGTCGACCGCCACCGCCGTCCGGTGCGCGTCCTGCGGATCGCAAACGAGAAAGTCGCCCGGCGCCATGACGATACTCGCGTTTTTTCCACCATCCATCGAAACGAAGTCCGCGGCTTTCTCATAGTCTTTAACAGCCATGTTGGTCAAAAAGTTCAAGTCGATTTGCTCGTCGCCTCGCAACGGCACATGCACGTCCAAATAGTCGCGATGCGCTTCCCAGAAACGATCCTGCGGCGAAGTCGTTTCGTATTCCACGACGTTGACGAACAAATCGTCGCCGTCGATTTCATGTTTTCCCAATTCAAACGCCGCCAAATCGTGCGTCCGGGCAAAGTCGAGCGCCGCGCGGACGCCTTGGCTCAACGTCTCGTCGTTCTTGTGTTTGATTTGTCCAAAAATCATAACGTCGTTCCTTTTGCCGGTTTCACCAGTTTTTCCATGCGGGCAGACGCCTTTTCCTTTTTAAAGTCGGCGTACGTCGTGTACGGAAGCACTTCCAGCACTTTGTGCGTGAACTTCGTGTACAGCCAGCTGCATGGCAGCCCGACAAGAAGCGAGATCGCGATCGAAATCATCGAGTACGACCAAATCGAGATGTCCGTAAACTGGTACTTGATGACGATCATGATGATCGACGCGGCGATAAAGCCCATGAACGCGCCAAACGTGTTGGCCGATTTGAAGAACACGCCCAGCACGAAGATGCCGACAAGAATACCGAGCACAAGTCCCATGAATCCGTTGAACCACTCGTAGGCGCTCGTCACGCCGCCGCTGGCCAGCAAAATGGCTACGGCGATGGCGAAAATGCCGACAAACAACGACACGTACTGGCCGATTTTCGTTTGTTTTTCAAAGCTCATTTCCTTTTTCGAGATCCGCGACTGAATGTCCAGCGTCCACGAGGAAGCGACCGAGTTCAAACCGGTCGAAAGCGTCGACTGGCTAGCCGCGTAAATGGCTGCCAGCAGCAAGCCGGTAATGCCCACCGGCAGCTCGAAGGCGATATAGCTTGCGAAGATCTGGTCCTGCGCGGCCGCTGGCGGCAGCGGATTTTGCTGGTAGAACACGTACAGTCCCGTACCAATCAAGTAGAACACCGTCGCCATGAAAATCGAAAGCAAGCCATTCGTGCGCATCATCTTGTTCAGCTTTTTCGTATCCGTCGTCGTCGTGAACCGCTGCACGATGTCCTGCGAGGACACGTAGGAGCCCATCGTGTTCAGACCCGCGCCAAAAATCAGCAGGAACACGGAGTCGCGCAGCAGGTTCGCGTCAAAGAGCGGCTGGTTTGGCGCCAGAAACTTTTGTTCCGACCAAAACGAGTTGAACACCGCACCCAGACCTCCGTCGATGTGCGAAAGCAGGTACACGCAGCCAAACGTCACACCCACGATGAGCACGGCGCCTTGGATGAAGTCGGTCCAAAGCACCGATTTCAAACCGCCCGTGTACGAGTAGATGATCGCGATGACGCCCATGATCAAAATGAGGACGTTGACGTTGATGTTCGTCAGCGAGGAAAGCACCATGCAAGGCAGGTACATAATGATCGACATCCGGCCCACCTGGTAAATGATAAACATGATGGCGCCCAAAATACGAAGCGCCTTCGAGCCAAACCGCAGCTCCAAATAATGGTAGGCGGTGTCGATGTTCAATTTGGCGTAAACCGGCAAAAAGAAACGAATCGTCAGCGGAATCGCGATCAGCATACCCAGCTGCGCGAACCACATGATCCACGTTCCGGCATACGAGTTGCCGGCCAGCGACAAAAACGAGATTGGCGACAACAGCGTCGCGAAAATCGAAACCGACGTCACCCACCAAGGAATCGTTCCGTCTCCTTTGAAATATTCCTTGCCCTTCATGTCTTTTTTGGCAAAGAACAATCCAGCGACGAGAACCGCGCCCAGATAGACGACCAGAATAATAAAATCAATAATCGTAAAACCTTGCATGAAATTCTCCTTCTCTTGTTTTTTTAGAGGTATTTTTTCTTCGCGGCGCAAATCATGTCAGCCGCCTCGTCCACGATGACCATGTCCGCCTCGCAAAGCGGCGCGAGCGGCGCTTTCACCGTTCCCAGCTCAAGCCCTTCGTTCTTTTTCAAAATGGCCTTGATGACCGCGTACATGTTGCCATGCGCCGAGCACATTTTATAAATGATCGAGTTGACGTCGTATTGAATGGCACGCGCCGTTTCCAAATCTTTGTTTTTGAGGCATTCGTCCATTTTCAAAAACAGTTCCGGCATCACGCCATACGTGCCGCCGATCCCGGCTTTGGCGCCCATCAGACGCCCCGAAATGAATTGTTCGTCCGGTCCGTTGAACACGATGTGATCCTCGCCGCCATCCGCGCAAAACATCTGGATGTCCTGCACCGGCATCGACGAGTTTTTCACGCCGATAACGCGCGGATTTTTTCGCATTTCCGCATACAGTCCCGGCGTCAAGGCGACACCCGCGAGCTGTGGAATGTTGTAGATGATAAAGTCCGTGTTTGGCGCCGCGTCCGAAATGTCGTTCCAGTATTTGGCGATGGCGTGCTCCGGCAGCTTGAAATAGATTGGCGGAATGGAAGCGATCGCGTCCACGCCAAGCGCCTCGGCATGACGCGCCAGCTCTTTCGACTCTTCCGTCGAGTTGCACGCCACATGGGCGATAACGGTCAACGACCCGTCGTTGGCTTTCATGACGTTTTCCAGCACCTTTTTGCGTTCCGGAACCGTCAGGTAAATGCACTCGCCGCTCGAACCGTTCACGTAAATGCCTTTCACGCCTTTGTCGATGAAATAGCGGGTCAGCGCCTGCACGCCGTTTTCGTCCACGTTGCCGTTCTCGTCCAGGCAAGCGTAAAACGCGGGAATAACTCCTTCATACTTTTCTAAATTTCTCATGTGTTTCTCCTTGTTTGTCTTTAAATAACGATATTGATGAATATTCAAAAATATAGATTTATTTTCTCTCGACAAGATTTTTCACTCGTCGAAGCTGATTCCAAGTATACAGAAAAAGAAATAAGTTTCAAACATTTCCCATAAAACAGATTTTACTTTCAATATTTTTTGGTCCAACCATTCTTTCTTTTTAAAAAGTATCAATTTTTACGCAAAATGTAAGAGCTTTATGAATTTTCTTTCAGCAGAAAACGTTTTCATTGTCCGCTTCTTTCAACAAAATGTGCAAATTTCGGAATTTACGCCAAACAAGGTTTCCTTTTCGCGAATGCTGCGATTTGTATTTGAGAATGCATCGTGGTATCAATAAAGACGGAAAAAGATTTGGAGGAATACCATGTATATAAAGAAAAGAAGCGGAGCGCTGGAAGCGTACGATCCGCGCAAGATCACGGAAGCGATCCGCAAGTCGTTTCTCAGTCTCGGGATCGAGCCGGCCGCGTCCGAGCTGGCCGCCCTGCTCACCCGGGTGGAGCTGCGCGTCACGGAAGAAACCACGTCCGTCGAGCACATCCAGGACGAAGTCGAACGCGCCTTGATGGAGCAAGGCTACTACGATGTGGCGAAAAGCTATATCCTGTACCGCCACAAACGGACCGAGCTTCGCAAAGCGCGCCAGACGATCCTGAACCTCGTTCTCGATCCGGGTCTTGAGCCCGTTCTGCTGCAAATCCAGCGCGATTTCGACCAGGACCAGTACGCGCTCACGACGCTGGCCGGCCAGTTTTCCGGCTTCGCCAAGCCGAACATGTCCGCCAAAGAGCTGCTGGACGCCTTGACAAAAGCGACAATCGAGCTGACAAGCCAGGAAACGCCCCAGTGGGAGCACATCGCGGCCCGCTTTCTCAATTACGCGTTCCGCAAGCAGCTCGCGGCCGATTTAAACGAGCGTGGCTTGCGCGACTTTTATGAAAAAATCGTCTATTTGACCCACGAAGGGTTGTATGGGCGCTATATTTTGGAAAACTACACCCGGCAGGAAATTTTGGAAGCCGCCACGTTCATGGACGATTCGCGCGACGACTTGTTCACGTGGTCGGGACTGGATTTGCTGCTCAAACGCTACGTCATCCGCAACCAAAAACACGTTCCGCTGGAAACGCCGCAGGAAATGTTTTTAGGAATCGCCCTTCACCTGGCGATGGAGGAAAAAGCCGACCGGCTTGGCTGGGTGCGTCGGTTTTACGACATGCTCAGCCAGCTGCAAGTCACGATGGCGACGCCGACGCTGTCCAACGCCCGCAAGCCGTACTACCAGCTTTCCAGCTGCTTTATCGACACGGTGCCGGACAGCCTGAACGGCATTTACCGCAGTATCGACAACTTTGCCAAAGTCAGCAAGTTTGGCGGCGGCATGGGCCTGTATTTTGGCAAAGTGCGCGCGACCGGCAGCAACATCCGCGGCTTCGAGGGCGCGGCCGGTGGCGTCATCCGCTGGATCCGGCTCGTCAACGACACCGCGGTCGCCGTCGACCAGCTTGGCATGCGCCAGGGGGCCGTCGCGGTGTACCTGGACGCGTGGCACAAAGACCTGCCCGAGTTTTTGCAGCTGCGCACCAACAACGGGGACGACCGCCTCAAAGCCCACGACGTGTTCCCGGCGGTGTGCTGGCCGGATTTGTTTTGGAAGCTGGCCAAGGAAAATATCGACGCGCCATGGTACCTCATGTGTCCGCATGAAATCCAAAGCGTCAAAGGCTACGCCCTGGAAGACTACTATGGCGAAGAGTGGGAGCGCCGCTACCAAAGCTGCGTCGAGGATCCCCGCATCCAGAAACGCGTCGTCAGTGTCAAGGATCTTGTCCGGCTCGTGCTCAAAAGCGCGGTGGAAACCGGCACGCCGTTTACGTTCAACCGCGACACGGTGAACCGCGCCAATCCAAATGGCCACGAAGGCATCATTTACTGCTCGAACCTGTGTACCGAGATCGCCCAGAACATGGCGCCGATTTCCACTGTGAGCACCGAAGTCGAAACGAGAGATGGCGACACGGTCGTCGTCACGACGACGAGACCTGGCGACTTTGTCGTCTGCAATTTGGCGAGCTTGTCGCTTGGGCGCATTCCAGTCGAAGACGAAAACGCGCTCAGCCAAATCGTCCACACCGTCGTGCGGGCGCTGGACAACGTCATCGACTTGAATTTCTATCCGCTTCCTTACGCTAAGCTGACGAATCGCAAATACCGCAGCATCGGCCTGGGCGTGAGCGGCTACCATCACATGCTGGCCAAGCGCGGCATTGTCTGGGAAAGCGAGAAGCATCTGGAATTTGTCGACCGCGTCTTTGAGGCGATCAACTTCGCGGCCATTTCGGCCAGCAGCGAAATCGCCGCCGAAAAAGGCTCGTACGGCGTGTTCGAAGGCAGCGACTGGCAAACGGGAGCGTACTTCGCCAAGCGCGGCTACCAAGGCGAAAAATGGGACGCGCTCAAAGAGAAAGTGCGCCAAAACGGCATGCGCAACGCCTACCTTCTGGCAATCGCGCCGACAAGTAGCACGAGCATCATCGCGGGCACGAGCGCGGGCGTCGACCCGATCATGAACAAGTTTTTCCTCGAGGAAAAGAAAGGCAGCATGCTTCCGCGTGTGGCGCCGGAGCTTTCTCCGTCGACGTATTGGTACTATAAAAACGCCCATCACATCGACCAGCGCTGGAGCGTGCGGGCGGCCGGCGTGCGGCAGCGCCACATCGACCAGGCGCAAAGCATGAACTTGTACATTACCAACGAATACACCTTGCGCCAGGTTTTGGATTTATATTTGCTTGCCTGGGAGCAAGGCGTCAAGACGATATACTATGTCCGGAGCAAATCGCTCGAAGTGGAAGAGTGCGAAAGCTGCTCCGCGTAACTAGAAAGTGTGAACCATCATGAATGAAATGAAAAAAAAGCCCCTGTTCAATCCGCAAGGCGACACCGACGTGCGGCTGCGGAAGATGATTGGCGGCAACACGACCAACCTCAACGACTTCAACACGCTGAAATACGCCTGGGTCAGCGACTGGTACCGGCAGGCGATGAACAATTTCTGGATCCCCGAGGAAATCAACCTCGCGCAGGACGTCAAGGACTATCCGCTTCTTTCCAAGGCGGAGCGAAGCGCCTACGACAAAATTCTGAGCTTTCTGATTTTTCTTGACTCGATCCAGACGGCCAACCTGCCCAACATCAGCGAGTACACGACCGCCAACGAAGTCAACTTGTGCCTGTCTATCCAGACATTTCAGGAATGCGTCCATTCCCAAAGCTACAGCTACATGCTGGACACGATTTGCTCGCCGGAAAAACGCGAGGAAATTTTGTACCAGTGGAAAACCGACGAGCATTTGCTGAAGCGCAACACGTTCATCGGCGACTTGTACAACGAGTTCCAGGAACGCAAAGACGCCCAAACCTTTTTGAAAGTCATCATGGCCAACTACATTTTGGAAGGCATTTACTTTTACAGCGGCTTCATGTTCTTTTACAATTTGTCGCGCAACGGCAAAATGCCAGGCTCCGCGCAAGAGATCCGATACATCAATCGGGATGAAAACACCCACTTGTGGCTGTTCCGCAACATTTTCCAGGAACTTCAAAAAGAGGAGCCGCAGCTGTTCACCCCGGAAATGATCCAGACGCTCAAGGAAATGCTGGAAGAAGGCGTCCGGCAGGAAATCGCCTGGGGCCACTACGTCATTGGCGACGACATTCCCGGCCTCAACAAGCAGATGGTCACCGACTACATCCGCTATTTGGGCAATTTGCGCTGGTCCGGTTTAGGCTTTGGCGATTTGTACGAAGACAACCGCACCGAGCCGGCCAGCATGAGCTGGGTGAGCCAGTACTCCAACGCCAACCTGGTCAAGACCGACTTTTTCGAAGCGAAAAGCACCGCCTACGCCAAGAGCACGGCGCTTGTCGACGACCTCTAAAATCCAACCCGGACAATCATCCGGGTTTTTTATTGCAGCGAAACGACTTCGTCAAAGAGCGAGAGCACGTTCTCGTCGCTTGTGTGCATCACGACCACACACGTCTTCCCCGATTTTACCAAATCGCGCAGCACGTCCAGCTGAAGCGCGGGATCCAGACCGGTCGTCGGCTCGTCGAGCAGCAGCCACGCCTTGTTTTGGGCGAGGATCCGTTCGAGCTCGACGCGTCGGGCTTGTCCGCCCGACAAGTTCGCCACATCCGTGTCCGCATCGTCCAAAACAAACGCGATGTTTTCCAAAACCGTCCCTTCGAGCAGCGGCTGGAACTGTGGCATCCAGGCGATCGTTTCCAGTAGCGTGTCCATGTCCACACCGGATTTTCCGTTGTATAAAACCGTTCCGGAATCGGGTCGCAGGATGCCAAGCATCAATCGAAGCAATGTCGTCTTGCCAAAGCCGGAAGGCGCCTGGATCAAGTACGAGCGGCCCGACAAAAACGTGTAGGAAAAATCTCGCAAACAGCGTTTGTCGCCCCAGCCAAAATCGACATGTTCGAACCGGATGGATTCGAGCGCCAAAAGCGGCTGCGGATCGGCAAACGGGGAAAGCGAGGCTTCCATACAACGGGCAAGACGAAACGCGCCGGCCTGTCTGGACCATAGCGTCGGCAAATTCGTGACCGGTTCGATGACGTAGTTGAGCAGCTGGACAAAGACGACGACTTCGCCGGGCGTCAAGGTGTTGGTGCGGATGGCGATGAAGCCGCCCACGCAGCAAATCCCAAGCTGGGAAACGAGGGCGTTGAGCGCCCCGATCTGGCTCATGCGCTGCACGCATACACGCTTGTCGAGCAGCGCTTGCTCGTACGGGATCGTCTTTTTCTCGTACAACGCGTTGGCGAATCCAAACTTCCGGCCCACAAACAAATCTTTGTGGTTGTCCAGCAGGTTTTGCACCCCGGCGACGAGCCCGGCCTGCTTTGCGGCGACTTGCTCGTTCATTTGAGCCAGCGGCTTTCCAGCTTGAAAAGACAAGACGAGAGGAAGAAGCGAGACGCCAAGCGCGAGCGCCGTCAGCAGGGCGTTGTAGGAAAGCATGAGAACGAGTGCTCCGATGCCGGTCACAACCAGACTCACTTCTTTGCCGATGGGATCGAGTCCTTCCTCGCGGACGTTTTCCATGTTGGTCGTGAGCATCGCCACGTAGTCTTTGTTGGAATGAAGACAAAATTTGGAGCCGCTTTGGCGCATCACGGCTTCGAACGTCTTTGTCCGGTACGCGTTCATCGTGTGGAAAAGAAACGCGTTTCGCGCCCGGCAGTACAACGTGTACACGCCGCCATATCCGGCAATGAGGATTCCGCTCTTGATCGCGCAAAGCGTCAGCCTGTTTGGATCGAAATTGACGATGGCGTCGATCGCGTCTTTTAACAAAATGGAAAAATACAAGTCGAGCAGCGAAAGAAGAACGACCAGCACGAGTGACAACGCGAGACACATTCGGTTTTCTTTCATGGACTGCCGCAGCAAATCGGAAATTTTCATGGGGCTCACCTTCCTTTTTCGCTATCGTACTCTCCTTGTTTTCAAAAAGCGGTCAAACGTTCCATTCGTCAAAAAATTGAGCTTTAAGCCAATCGCTGATAAAATTGTTCCATGGAAAACGGACAGATAACATACATTGGAAAATGGATTCGCTGGCGGCGCAAGGCGCTTGGTCTTTCGCAGGCGGCTTTTTTGAAAGCGCACCCGCTCTGTTCGCGCAAGACATTGTCGCTTTTGGAAAACGGCAAAAGCGATATACGACTGGATTTGATCGAAGACTTGCTGCTGGCATTCGATGTCCGGCCCCAACCGGATCAGACCGTTCTTTCCGACCGGTGCTGGAACATGCTCGCCGACGCGTACGAAACGTACGATGTGCCTACCATGGAAGCGCGAATCACGAGGATCGAAACGACGCTTCGTCCGTTTTCGCGTGATCTCTTTTGCCGCGACGCGCTCGACTTTCTGGATTTGCTGCGACGGTTTTTATCCCGCGAGCTTTCGTTTGATCAAGCCGCTTCCTTGTGGCGCTTTTTGGAACCGGTATGGCCACGAAGCGTGCAGGATCTGGCGCTGGCGATGCGCTATGGCGCCCATCTTTCCGTTGGCGTTCCTTTTGAAGAGGAAAAGAAGCTGTCCCAAAGCGAATTTCTGCCCAACCGCATCTCCTATGGTTACCGGTTGTGGGAAACCGACCGGCGGCACTTGCTTTCCGTGCACATCAACCAGCTCGAAAGCGAGGTGTCTTACGCGCAAAATCCCATCCGGACAATGGATCTTTGGATTTTGAAGCTCATTTCCTTTTCCAAAGCGGAACGTAGCGACTGGAAGCACACGTGGAACCACATCACGACACACTGGAACGACGTCTGCCTCGACTCGAAACGAGCGGTTTACGTCCACAACCTTACGATGGCTTTTTTCGAGAAAGACGAGCTAAAAACCGTCGCCCGGTGGCTGGAAACCGTTCCGGACTGGAGCCGCACTTCCCTGGCGTTGCGCCTGGTCGCGATCGTCACGTTTTCGCGGCTGGATAAAATGGACCGGCTTTCCTTGTGCCTTGTATCCAATACGGACGATCCGGGCAATCCGCAATATCCGTACCTTCATTATTTCCGGCTGAAATACGAAAAAGGACTCAATGCCGACACGCTGCTTGACGCGCTGGCCAAAGACGTCTGGCCGCTGGCCCGAGACGACTCGTTTTTTGGACCGGTGTTTGAACGGGAATTGCGGGAACTGGTAATCCAAACGCGCAGATACCGGCTTTTGACGTTGTTGTAAAAGCAAGGCTTTTTTTATTTTCTTTGTCCTGCTATCGGAAGGCGGGTATAATAATCTATAGTTATGGAAGGTTTTGGAAAGGCCCAGGTAAGGATTATGAAGAAAAAACAGTATTTCCTCTTACTCATCGGCTTGATGGCGGTTTTCGTCATGCCGTTCTATTTTTACTATATTTCCCCGCACCCTCGCGAAATCAAGCGGTTTGGCGTCACGTACATGACGATGAACAATCCGTTTTACGAGGTCATCAACAACGAGCTGCTCAAGGAAATCGAATCCCGGGGCGACCAGTTGATCGTGCGCGACCCCCTTCTCAATTTCACAAAGCAAAAAGAACAAATCGAACAGTTTATCGCGATGAAGGTCGATGGCATTTTCGTCAATCCCGTCGATTCGAAGGCTCTGGAGCCGACGTTGAAAAAAGCGAAGGAAGCCGGCATTCCGGTCATCGCGATCGACGTGCCGCTCAGCGACTCGACCTCGCTTGTTTCCACCATCGTGTCCGACAACTACGACGCCGGCGTGCAATGCGCCCGGCACATCATGACCCATTACGATTCGGGAACGATCGCCTTGCTCAAACACTCGGCTGTGCAGTCCGCCAGCGACCGGATCCGCGGCTTCAAGGACACGATCGCGTCCGATTCCCGTTTTCGCATCGTCAACGAGGCCGAATGCCTTGGCCAGCTGGAGATCGCCATGCCGCAAACGCAGCAAATGCTGCAGGAAACCCCGGATGTCACGATCATCATGGCGCTCAACGATCCAAGTGCGCTGGGCGCCAAGGCGGCTTTGAAGACGCTCGATCGCGACGACGTCCGCATTTACGGCGTCGACGGCACCCCGGAAATGAAAACGTTGATCGGGCAGGATCCGAGCATTTCGGGCACGGTGGCCCAGTCGCCTTACGTGATTGGCCAAACCGCGATTCGCTCCATGTACGACTATTTGGAACGAAAACCGGTCGCGAAAGACATCGTGATCGAAGTGGAAATGATCGACGAGAAAACGATTTCGCGCTTTTCGAAAGGAGGCTGGCAGTGATGCGTTCCTATTTTCGGACGATGGGCCGGCTGCGGCTCGCTCTTGTCGTCTTAAACTACGTCATTGTCATGTTTTACGCCAGCGTGTTTTTGACCGCGACGAAAACCGTCGTCGTGCGCCAGCGCAGCGCCGCCTTTCTGGATACGCTCGAACACATTCCGAAAAACCCTCTGTTTGTCTTTTTTGGATGCTTTGGCTTGTACGCCTTGTTCGCCGCGCTTGTGCTGCGCCACACGCCCCGGGCTCCCTTTTCGTTTTCCAGCCTCGCGATGGAATGGGGACTGGCCTTCGTCATCCTCTTCCTGCTGGATTTCACGACCCAGTCCGTCGTGCTCCTTGTCATTTGCGACGGCTTGTTTCATGTGCGGGACTTGAAAAACAGCCATCTTTTCGCGATGCTCGCGCTGGCCGTTCTTTTGTATTTGGGAACCAATTTTTCGATCATGAGCCCGATTGTCCCGCTGACCGATTTGCACCAGTACTTTCTTGTCTTTTCCCCGACGGTGCGCGCGCTGCTCCTGCTGCTCTGCTCGTTGATCGAAGGCGTCAACCTGCTGCTGTTTATCACGTTTATCGCCTGCTTTACCGTCAACCAGTACGAGGAAAAGGAAAGCATCGCCCAGGAGCTGGACATGGTGAATCAGGTCAACGAGGAGCTGCGAAACTACGCGGCGCTCACGGAGCAGATCGCCCAAAACAACGAGCGCAAACGCATCGCCCGCGAGATCCACGACACGCTGGGCCACGCGCTGACGGGCATCGCGGCCGGCATCGACGCCTGTCTGGTTATGATCGACAAAAAGCCGGAGGCGGTCAAACCACAGCTGCAACGCGTGCGCAACGTCGTCACGGAAGGCATTGGCGATGTGCGCAACTCCTTACAAAAGCTGCGGCCCGGCGCCCTGGAGCAGCAGGGACTTGAAGGCGCACTGAAAAAAATGATCAACGAATTCATTTCGGTGTCCCATGTCGAGATCACGCTGTGCTGGCAAATGCCCCCGATCGACTTTGAAAAGACAAAAGAGGATGCCTTGTTCCGGATGATTCAGGAGTGCATCACCAATTCGATCCGTCATGGACATGCCAACCGGATCCAAGTCGTCGTCTG
The DNA here is from genome assembly GCF_964018005.1 of uncultured Dubosiella sp. Lineage (NCBI taxonomy): Bacteria > Bacillati > Bacillota > Erysipelotrichia > Erysipelotrichales > Erysipelotrichaceae > Dubosiella > uncultured Dubosiella sp. The sequence continues at coordinate 134,524 of NZ_CAXHOA010000002.1, read as the reverse complement.
GCACGAGGAAAGCGATCCCGGACACATGCGCATCGTCGTCAAGGACAACGGAGCGGGCTGCGCCTCGATCGTGCCCGGGTATGGCTTGATGCAAATGCAGGAGCGAATCGAAACGATTCACGGCTCTTTGCGATTCGACGGATCGAACGGATTTGTTTGCGAAGCGAGAATTCCGCTGCAGAAAGGAGAATGGAATGATTAAAATATTGATTGCGGACGATCAGGAAATGATCCGCAGTTCGCTGGAAATTATTTTGTCGTGCGAGGACGGCTTGTGCGTGAAAGGCGTCGCTAAAAACGGCGTGGAGGTGCTGGATTTTTTAGAACGCGAGCCGGTCGATGTCATCTTAATGGACATTCGAATGCCGGTCATGGATGGCGTGTTGTGCACGAAAAAGGTAAAATCGCGCTGGCCTGACACAAAAGTCATCATTTTGACGACGTTCGACGATGACGACTTTGTTTTTTCGGCCTTGCAGTACGGGGCCAGCGGCTATTTGCTGAAGGCCGGCGATCTGGACACGCTCCAGCAGGCGATCAAGACCGTCCACTCGGGCGGCGCGATGATCAATCCCGGCATCGCCCGCAAAGTGGTCGATTTGTTTTCCCATATGAAAAACACGCCCATCATCCACGTGGACGAGGCGTCCATCGACGGCCTTTCCGACCTGGAATGGGATGTGATTCAGGAAATCGGGCACGGCCGCTCCAACAAGGAAATCGCCAAGCGGCTTTGCTTGTCGGAAGGAACGGTGCGCAACTATCTCTCCCGCATTCTTGACAAGCTCCAGCTGCGGGACCGGACGCAAGTGGCGATTTGGGCTGTCGAGCACGGCTACACGGGGAAACGGAAATGATATCCAAGCCAAAGCTGCGATGGGTCGCGGCCGGTCTTGTCGTTTTCGCGCTGGCGCTTTCCATCGTTTACGCGCAACGTCCCGCCGTGATCCGGCTGGGTATTTTCACAGGTGGCGGCTGGGGCGTGCCTTCCGCATCGACATACGCGTTTGTGGACGGCATTCTCGAGCGGTTTGAAGCCGAGCATCCCGGGGTGCGGGTGGAATACGATTCAGGAATCCGCCATGGCGACTATCCCTCGTGGATGGCCGACCGGATCCTCACAGGCGAATGTCCGGACGTGTTTTTGATTTTGGACGAGGACTTGCTCCAGTACGCCCGGCTTGGCGTGCTGAAAAACCTCAACCCGCAAATTTCGTCGGATCCCGATTTTCAACCGGATCGCTACTATCCGGGAACGCTCGAACGAGGACGCTACGACATCCAGCAGTTCGCGCTGCCGCTCGAATACAACCCCGAAATGATGTTCGTCAACATTTCCCTGCTGGAAAAGGAAGGCATTTCCATCCCGGACGAAACCTGGGATGTCGACGATTTTTACGCCATTTGCAAGCAAGTGACAAAAGATTTGGACGGCAACGGAACGATTGAACAGTTCGGCGTTTACGGCTACGACTGGCGCCACGCGATGACCGCATACGATGTCCATCTCGCCACGCAAAGCGGCAGGCTCCAGCTGAACCAGCCTTCGATCGTGACGGCGATTGGCCGGCTCAAGGAGCTGCGGCAGCTTGAACAGGAAACGCCGCCCAACCAGGACGATCTGGACGCGGGCCGCGTCGCGTTCGCTCCGATGAGCTACGCGGAGTTCATCACCTACAACCCGTATCCGTGGCGGATCAAGCGCTACGCCAATTTCGACTGGCGCTGCATTCCAATGCCTTCGCAAACGAAAGAAGACGGCTTTTACAGCGGTTCCTCCCTTTATATGGGCATCTCGAGCCGGACGCTTTACGCCAATCTTTCGTGGTCGCTGCTCAAGGCGTTTTGCTATGAGGAGCAAAGTCAAAAAGAAATCGTGTTTAACGGCTTGGGCGTCAGTCCGATTGTTTTGGACCAGTACGATCCGGAAATTGACGGCTACTATGAAAACATCGGCATTTCCGCCACTCTGGTCGACAACATCATGAAGAAAAATCCGCAATACAGCGTCGAACTCGACGATTCGGATCTTCTGCTGCTTGATACGCGAATCCAATCCATGATAGATGGCGACGACGATTTGGATCTCGCGCTCATGAAACTCGAACAGGATCTCAATCTCGCGAAAAGCGAAAAGTAAAAACAGGACGGCAACGTCCTGTTTTTATAGAAGGAAGATGAGAATATAATGGGTTTTTATTTTCGATATTTTTTCTTCAAGATCGCCAAAATGCCCAGCAGACTCGCTCCCGCGGTCGCGAACATTTGCGTCATGCCAGTTGCCGCTGCCGTGCTTGCCGATGGCCGGCGCGTGGAAGTCGTTCCACTTGAATTTGAGCCGCTCGTACCAGTCGATCCGCCCGTTGCCGGTTTCACCAGCTGCTTGATCGCGTTCTCAAGCGCCTTGCACGCTTCATCCACGTCCTGTTGCGACGCGTCTTGTTTGGACTGGATCGCTTTCGCGTCGTTTAACGCTTTCACAAACGCTTCCCAACTCTTGGCGGTGTAGTCCTTTTCCTTCAAGCCTTCTGCTTTTTGGATGGCCTCCTCCAGCTTCGTCTTGTCCACAACTACCGGCTGTTCTGCTTTCTTCAGCGCCTTTTGCGCGTCATTCAGCGCTTTCGTGGCTTCATCCACCGCGTCCTGGCTCGCTTTGTCGTCTTTGGCGACTTCGTTCGCCTTGTTCAACGCGGCTGCGAACACCTTCCAGCTTTCCGGCGTGTAGTCCGCTTCATTCAATTTGCCTGCCGCCTCGATGGCCGCATTCAAATCCGTCTTATCGACAACGACTGGCGTTTCGATTTCTTTCAAACCGGCTTTGGCGGTTTCCAGATCGGCCAGCGCCTTGTCTACCGTTTTCTGATCGGCTTGCTCGTTTGCCGCAACGGTTTGCGCCGTCTTCAACGCGGCCGCGAACACATCCCAGCTTTCCTGCGTGTATGGTGCCGGATCCACTTTGGACGCTTCTTCGATCGCTTCGTTCAACGTCGTCTTGTCCACAACGACTGGTTGTTCCGGCTTCAAGGTCAATCCTTTGATGGCCGCGTTCAACGCGTTCAGCGCTTTATCCACTTGTTCCTGCGTCATGTTTTCATTTTCAAGAACTTCGATCGCGTTTCCATACGCTTCATCAAGCGCCGCAACACTTTCCGCCGTGTACGCTTCCCGGTCGATGTTTTTCGCTTCCTCGCATGCCTTTTTCAGCGCGTCGGCATCGACAACCGGCTGCTCCGGCTTCTTCAACGCCTTTTGCGCGTCATTCAACGCTTTCGCGGCTTCATCCACCGCGTCCTGGCTCGCCTTGTCGTCTTTGGCGACTTCGTTCGCCTTGTTCAGCGCTTCGACAAACGCCTTCCAGCTTTCCGGCGTGTAGTCCGCTTCATTCAGCTTGCCGGCCGCCTCGATGGCTTTATTCAACGTCGTCTTGTCCACAACGACTGGTTGTTCCGGCTTCAAGGTCAATCCTTTGATGGCCGCGTTCAACGCGTTCAGCGCTTTATCCACTTGTTCCTGCGTCATGTTTTCATTTTCAAGAACTTCGATCGCGTTTCCATACGCTTCATCAAGCGCCGCAACACTTTCCGCCGTGTACGCTTCCCGGTCGATGTTTTTCGCTTCCTCGCATGCCTTTTTCAGCGCGTCGGCATCGACAACCGGCTGCTCCGGCTTCTTCAACGCCTTTTGCGCGTCATTCAACGCTTTCGCGGCTTCATCCACCGCGTCCTGGCTCGCCTTGTCGTCTTTGGCGACTTCGTTCGCCTTGTTCAGCGCTTCGACAAACGCCTTCCAGCTTTCCGGCGTGTAGTCCGCTTCATTCAGCTTGCCGGCCGCCTCGATGGCCGCATTCAAATCCGTCTTGTCTACAACGACCGGCTGTTCCGCCGTCGTGACCATAAAGTTTTTGAATGACGCTTTGCCATCCCACAGACCCAGTCCGACATGGGCTGTATCAAAGTGGGAATCGACGGCATCGTAGGTATGCTTTAACACTTCTTTTCCATCCACAGACACGGTGACGCTCTTTCCTTTTTTGGTGATTTCCACATTGTGGTAGGTATCGTCACACAGTGGCTTATCCAGCTCGACGGTCGCGTCATCTCCACCGCCAAACCGGAACAGACGCAGCGCGTTGTCTTGTGTCAGCTGCACGGCATACGCCTCCTTGTCGAAAGGACTGCCGTTGGAGGCAAAGAAGATGTTGACCAGTCCCGAACCGAATTTCACATCGGTCGACACGGTGTAATCCTTGTCAAATGTTTCCTTGGACAGCCAGAAGGCGTTTTGCCCTTTGTTGTCGTTGATAAGCTCGTCGTTTTCAATGACCCAGTTGCCATCGGTCACCGTGTCGTTCACGTTGGTGTTGAAATTGTCTTCCTTGACCGTGATCGCGAATTCCAGTTTAAGCGCCGGATCCGACTTCGCCTGGACGGTGATCGTCGCCGTGCCCGCTTTGTGTCCGCTCACGATTCCGTTTTCATCGACCGACGCGACATCCGGGTTATCTGAAGACCATTCCACGCTCTGATCCGTATCAACCGGAAGAATGTAAGCCGAAAGCTGTTTCGTTTTTCCGGTATAAATCGTTTGTTCTCTGGCGTCCGACGAATCAATTATCGTGCCGACATTTTCTTTTTCCCAAATCGAATCCAGCGGATAGACCGTCAAATCCACCTGGCAAGGATCACCTTCCACCACAACGCTTGCGCCACGGGAAGTTGGAAGCGGGAAGATCTGGTTCGCGCCTGCCGCCGTGTAACCGTTGGCAAACACTTCCACACTGCTTGCGTCCACAAACAAGTGGAGGTCGATCGACCCGTCCGCGTTGCGTGTCGTCTTGCTTCTTTGAATCAGATCCGACAAATCCTGGCTGTTCGTCTCGGCAAATTTATTCGAAATTTGAATGCCGGATTTGGAACGGTCGAGTGTCAGCGTATTGTTTTCCACATCGTAAATAACGGCTGTTTCTTCGCCATTGGCGCCTGTGCGCACTTTAAATCCGACCTTCTTCGTGCCGCTTTCCGGGATAAAGCGCGATACGATTTCATAGCTTGTTCCCTGGAAATCTTTCAACAAATCGTTGTCCGCGCCGACTTTGTCTGATTTTTCCACACCTGTGCCTCGAAGCTGTTCATACGCGTCGATTGGTGTTTGCGTCAGACGATATACGCCATTGGCGTCCCGCACCAATCCGATTTTCAAATGCAGGTTGAACGTTCCATTGTATTTCTGTCCTACCGTGTCGGCGACCTGATCGCAGTAGTCGTCCCACGTGTTCATCCAGTTCAATTCGATAATATCCGGAATGGTCGGGTTGGCCGCGGTTCCAAAGCTGGACTCGTAATACGTCATCGCCGCGTAGGAATCGCGTCCAAAATTCATGACGCCATCCTTGTCCTTGTAGTAGTCGTCCGGCACGAACGTCCATTTTCCATCGACTTCCTTCAAGTCGCCGACTTTGTAAAAACGCCCGCCTCTGGAAAGAATCCACTTCACTGTGCCGTCGACTTGCTGCGGATACAAATCCGGACATTCGGTATGCAAATCGTTGTACGCCGACTCCTCTTTCCAGTTCACCATGTCGTCGCTTGAATAAATGCGCAGTGGTCCGCCCGCCACGACCATGAACCATTTGCCTTCCCAGTTGAATACTTTCGGATCGCGGAAATCTTTGTTGTAGAGGGAATCGTCGCTCCAGTCCGCCGCGATTTTATCCGATTTTTTCCACGTCTTGCCTTCATCCTCGCTGTACGCGAGCTTGATTCGCTGGCCGTTGCCGTTTACCGTAATGTACGCGATCAATCCGCCTTTGTTCGTTTTAAACAATTTGGACGCGTTGGTTTCGTCCACCGCCACGCAGCCCGAAAACATCGTTCCGTTCATATCCGGATAAAAAGCGACTGGTTCCTCCTCCCAATGAAGAAGATCGGTGCTGGTCGCGTGCATCCAGTGCATCGGTCCCCACTTGGTGTCGTCGTAGAACTGATAAAACATGTGGTATTTTCCATTGTATTTGACAAGGCCGTTTGGATCGTTGGCCCATCCTTCCTTGACCGAATAATGGAACTGTCCGCGATATGGCTCATTGTAGTAGGTGGATTCTTTCGCGAACCGGTGCACATTCAGACGATACGTCCTTGAAACGCCCCCCTGCTCGATTGTCATCGTAATCCAGTTGGCGCCTTCGGCGATTGGAATATCCTGTCCGGCGGCGTACGTCGTTCCATCCTTTTCAAACGTCACGTTCGCGCCTTCTTTGATTTGCGCTTCCAAATAAACCGTTTGGGCGTCGTTTTTCACGTACTGCATCCATGTCGGCGATTCCGGGAAAAACTGCGCTTTCTTATCGACCGTGCCTGTATGGGATTTGACATCCACATCCAAAACGACCGGCGTGTTGTTTTCGTTAAGAACGGTGAATTTCGTGTTTTGGAACACGGCCTCGCTGTTCCAGTTCAACAAGCCGTAATAGCCTTTCGTCACGATCGTGTTTTGTCCAAGATCGTCCTTTTGCATCGTAAAGTCGCCAAGATTGGCGATGAGAACACCGTTGACCCAATACTGGATCGACCCGTCGATGCACACGACTTTCAAATGGTACGTATCCGCTTTTTCGACTTCCTTTTCGGTAATCAGCTGCTGGGCCTGGTCAGCCTCCCAGCGCCAGAATTTCGCCTTATGGCTGCCGGCATCCACATTGACCGCGTAGCCTTCCTTGCCGTTTTCGGTATTGGAAAAGCGGAACAACAGTCCGGCCGCCCCCGTATCGCCCCGGTAAGAAAGATCGGTTTCGTACACAAAGTTCTCTCCTTCCATTTGCGAAATGAGGAACGTGTCGCCTTTTCCTGTGGCGTCCGAAAAAAGTCCATCATCGCTCATCGACCAGCTTCCGCCTTGCGCGACCGATTCACCCAAATTGTTATCCCACCGATTATCCGTCTCGATTGGCTTCTTTTCCTGTTCGACTGTGCGATCCGTGAACCGGACATTCGAGAACGCCGCCTTGGCGCAAAATGTCAGCAATCCGACATAGCCGCCTTCCCAGTTTTCGATCGTCCCGGTCGCTGTGTGCATATTCGCACCCACGTTGCCAAATGTATATGTCAAAGAACCGTCTGCTTTCACGTCCACCGCCAGATGCAGTGGTTTGGTCGCATCGACATCGTCGACACGTCCGCCCGAAAGAATGTCGCGTCCCGCGCCGAATACGCGGAAATAGTCCGCCTCGTTTTTCCGCCTTGTATCGACGTTCGCTCCATACCACTTTGTGCCCGGCTGTTTTTTATTGGCCGCGCCAAACACGAGCGCCGCCGACATCTGGTCGCCTTCCTCGCCTTCGCCAGTTCCTGCCAGCAGCTGCACATCCGCCTCGAAATGGAAATCATTCGACGGGGTTTTCTGCGTGCTCAGCATCGCGAAATGATCGCCAGCCGCGTCCAGGATCAGCGCGTTTTGATCCACCGTGCTTCCCCCCGCGCCGACATTGTTGAAGTCTTCCGGCTTCACATCGTCCGCGCTTTTCAAAGCGGCTTTCGCGTCGTTCAACGCCTGCAGCGCCTGGGCCACCGTTTCCTCGCTCGCCGTGTCGTTATTTGCGACTTCTTTGGCCTTGTTCAACGCTTCCGTGAATGTTTTCCAGCTTTCTGTCGTGTATTCGGCTTCGTTCAGCTTGCCTGCCTCTTCGATTGCCTTGTTCAGGTCGGTCTTGTCCACACTTGGCTGGACCGGCTTTTTCTCTAATGCGGTTTGCGCCTCTGTCAGTGCTTTCGCCGCGTTATTCACGGCTTCTTGATTCGCCGTGTCGTCATTTGTGACTTCTTTGGCCTTGTTCAACGCTTCCGTGAACACTTCCCAGCTTTCTGTCGTATAGTCGGCTTCGTTCAGCTTGCCTGCCTCTTCGATCGCCTTGTTCAGGTCAGTCTTGTCCACACTTGGCTGGATCGGTTTTTCCTTCAGAGCCTCTTTCGCTGCTTGCAGCTGCGTGAGCGCCGCATTGATTTCTTCCTGGCTGACTGCTTTTTGTGCCACTTGCAATGCATCCACAAGCGCCTGCCAGCTCTCCGCCTCATAGTCCGCTTCACTTAGCGTCTGGCACTCCGCTATCAGTGCGTCCAAATCCGTGCGATCGGGAGCGGGTGGCTGCTCTTCCTCTTTTTCCAGCACAATGTTCGAGAAAGTCGCGCTGGAGGAATAAGTCATTAAGCCGATCCTTCCGCCATTGTAGCCTTCTTTTAATTCCGAACTGCAAACCAGTATCCCGTTGATCCAATAAGAAACGGTTCCCGCGGACGCCACTTGCACTTTCAAGGTGAAAGGCTGCGACAAGTCGATTCCATTGGCCTCAAACCATGTATTGGCTTGTCCTTTATCTCCCGGGCAGACCGCTTCGTGGGTCAAAGAATTGCCCCAAAGTCTGGCCGGATTGTTCCAGTCTATCTTCTTATGCACATTGGCCCGCATATCCCCGAATGCCAGCGCGGCCGATTGCTGACCGGCTTCAAAGTCGTTGAACGTCACCGTCGCCTGGTATGTGAAATACTTCGCCTCGCCCAGCTCGTCAAGCCACAACTCATTATCTCCGCCTGTGTTGTCAACCGTCACGCTTCCAACGGTCAAGGTTTCCGCATGGACCGGCCATGATGCCAACGGTCCAGCGACTGTACCAAGACTAAGCATAGCGGCGAGCACCGCGTTACCCGTTCGAATCAATATTCTCTTCTTCTCCATCTTCCCATCTCTCCTTTGTTGGATATCAGTATATCTGTCCTTATTCGATATCAGTATTTCATAAGAAGAAATAAGTAAAAAGTGATAATTGTCATCACTTTCCAAAAGAAAAGGAGGTTCCGTTTTTGATGCCTTCAAGCAACCGCTTCTCTCGCATGTCACAAACCTCTATATAGGTAATAATCCACCACTCTTTTATTGGATTTCATTATTGTCTTGCATATTAAAAAAGCATCATGACGGGTGCCATGATGCCGGACTGTTACGCGGGTTGTTTCATTTTGAAAAACGATTTTACCTGGGATAACGATTGATTGGTGATTCGCGCAATCTTTTTTCTTCGCGTAAATTGCGCATAATGGATTCCCGCTCTTGCGCACGTCCCTCGGCACGCCCTTCTCTACGTCCTTCGTTCTTGGACTCTCTTTCAAATTCTCTCATGATCTCGCACATGGCATTCACTCCTTTCGGTTTCTTTTTAAAATACGATACGGCTTCTCTAAGCTCATCATAAAACATATCATCCAAGTTTGCACAGTTAACGCGTAAAAATAAAACCTTCAACCCAGGGAATGGATTGAAGGCGGAAAACAGTTTTATCCTTTATTCAATGCTTGTTTTTGGAAAAACGTTTCGACTTTGGAAACAGTTTGTCCCGTTACTTCGGCGATCGTAGGACAATCCATGCCTTTGGCATACAATTTGCGCATAATGGCTTCCATGCGTTTCTTTGCTTTTTTACGTTCTTCTGCACGCCCCTTGTTTCGGGACTCCTTTTCAAATTCTCTCATAATCTCGCACATGGCATTCACTCCTTTCGGTTCCTTTTTAAAATACGATACGGCTTCTCTAAGCTCATCATAAAACATGTCGTCCGGGTTTGTACAGTGGAAATCATGCATCAGCTTTCCAATCGCGTCATCGCCCCGGTATTCTCCATTCACAAAACGGATATGCGCTTTCGTATGCAGGATCCGCTTCCATTTCCGATCGAACCATTCATACGTGTAAAATGGTTCGTTTTGTTTGAGAAAGTCTTTTCTCGCCAGAAAGACGACCCACGATTCGTTTAACGCGCGAAACGGTTCGTTCGGTTTCAACATATGGGAAACGAGCACGCTCAAATTGAACAACGCCCGCTGTCCAAGAGCCCTCCTGCCGTTTTCAATCTCAAAGTTGTACAAGTTGCCTTCCATATCCTCGACAAACAAATCGTAGCGGACATGCCGAAAAAACGGCAGTCCCTTCTTTACCTCCATCCCCCATCGCTTGACAACGAGGTCGGGCTTGCCGGTCAGGATGCGTGCCAGCAACGTGATGGCCGGTTTGCTGCGGGAAAACACTTCGTACATGAAAAAGTCGCTAAACAACGTGAATTGCTGAATCATAAAGTAGTATTGATGATTGTTCAAGTAAGCACCTCCAAAAATTATTTCAATGAAACCAAGATCGCAAAAGATCCATTTCTGTTTTCATGCGGTGCTTTGATCTAAAAAAGTGAAGAGGAAAAAATCAAAGGAAGCCATAAAAAGACAAGAGAGGAAAGAACCTGGGGAAAAAGAACGGAATCTTTCGATGATTGGAATCAGGCTCCGCCGGAAGGCGGATGTGGACAAACTATAGCATGAAAAAAATGAGGACGTCAACAGAAAAAGTGGAAGAACCCAATATCCTTCCACTTGTTAAACCGGAACTTCCCTTTTTTCATTTACTTTTTAAATTCCTTAAGCAGCTCGATCTTTTCCAAATCGTATGGCGTCGTCTGGTAGACGATGTAGTTGAGCCAGTTGGCATACAGCAAGTTCGCACTCGAACGCCACGTCATTCGAATCGGCTTCGTATCGTCGTCGTCCTCATAGTAGTTGTACGGCACGTGGATCGGCAGTCCGAGTTTTTTGTCGCGCAAATACTCGTTTTCCAGCGTATGCGGGTCGTATTCGGCATGTCCGGTAATAAACACTTGCCGGCCGCCTTCGGTGGAAACGGCGAACACACCCGCCTGCGGACTGGATGCGAGAATCTTGAGGGTGGGCACTTGTTCGATATCCTCCCTTTTGATCGTCGTATGGCGCGAATGAGGCACCATGAACGTGTCGTCGAACCCCCGAAACAAAATCGAGGACGACCGTTCGACCTGGTGCGGATACACGCCAAACAGCTTTTCCTCTAAATCGCGTTTTTGAATGCCATAGTGGTAGTACAGGCCGGCTTGCGCGCCCCAGCAAATGTGGAAGCACGAATACACATTCGTTTTCGACCACTCCATGATCTCGCAAAGCTCGTCCCAGTACTCGACATCCTCAAATGGCATTTGCTCGACGGGTGCCCCCGTGATGATGAGCGCGTCGTACTTGTTGTCCCGGATCTGGTCGAACGTCTGATAAAACTTGCCCAGATGGTTGCTCGACACATGCCTGGACTCGTGGCTTTTCGTATGGATGAATTCCAGCTCGACCTGGATCGGCGTGTTGCCCAGCAGGCGGGCGAGCTGCGTTTCCGTCTCGATCTTGGTCGGCATGAGGTTGAGCAGGACGACATGAAGCGGACGGATGTCCTGGGAAAGCGCCCGCTTTTCCGTCATGACGAAAATGTTTTCATCCAGCAGTGTCCGGGTCGCCGGCAAGTCCTCCGGAATCTTGATTGGCATGTCAGCACGCCTCCAGCGCCTGGGCGATGTCGTCAAGCAAGTCCTGCGTGTCTTCCAATCCGCACGACAGCCGCACCAGACCGCCGCTGATGCCCGCCGCGCGAAGCTCTTCCTCATTCATTTGCCGGTGTGTCGTGCTGGCCGGATTGAGCACGCAGCTGCGCGCGTCGGCGACGTGCGTTTCGATCGCCGCGATCCGCAACCGTTCCATAAATGTTTTCGCCGCCTCTTTGCCGCCAACCAGCTCGAACGACACGACGCCGCACGATCCGTTTGGCAAGTACTTTTGTCCCAGTTCATAGCATGGATCGCCCGGCAGTCCGCAATATGTCACCGACCGCACTTTCGGATGGTTCGATAAAAACTCCGCCACTTTTTGCCCGTTTTCGCAATGGCGCGGCATCCGCACATGCAGCGATTCCAGCCCCAAATTCAAATAAAACGCGTTTTGCGGCGATTGAATACAGCCCAGATCGCGCATAAGCTGAGCGGTCGCTTTCGTAATGTACGCGCCCTCTTTGCCAAACGCCTTCGTGTACGTGACGCCATGATAGCTTTCATCCGGCGTCGTCAATCCCGGAAACTTGCTCGCGTAGGCGTCCCAGTCGAAATTTCCCGAGTCGACGATGGCGCCGCCAACCGCCGCGCCATGGCCATCCATGTATTTGGTCGTCGAATGCGTCACGATGTCGCCTCCCCACTCGAACGGACGGCAGTTGATTGGCGTCGCGAACGTGTTGTCGACAATCAGCGGCACGCCATGGGCGTGGGCGACTTTGGCGAACTTCTCGATATCAAGCACCTTCAGCGCCGGATTGGCGATCGTTTCGCCAAACATCGCCTTCGTGTTGTCCTGAAAAGCGGCCGCCAGCTCTTCCTCGGACGCGTCGGGATCGACGAACGTGAAGTCGATACCCATGCGCTTGAGCGTGACGGCGAACAAGTTGTACGTCCCGCCGTAAATCGACGTCGAACAGACGACATGGTCGCCCGCGCCGGCGATATTAAAGATGGCGAAAAAATTCGCCGCCTGGCCCGACGATGTCAGCATGGCTGCGCTGCCACCCTCCAGCTCGCAAATCTTGGCCGCGACGCTGTCGTTGGTCGGATTTTGCAGACGGGTATAAAAATATCCGGTCGCCTCCAGGTCGAACAGCGCGCCCATATCATCCGCCAAATCGTATTTAAATGTCGTGGACTGCACGATGGGAACTTGTCTTGGTTCCCCGTTTCCCGGCCGATAGCCTCCCTGCACGCTAATCGTGCCAATTCCTTGTTTGCTCATTTCATATCCTCCTTGAAAATAAAAAAAGGTTTCCGCCATAGGACGAAAACCGCGATACCACCTATATTCGCGCGCTTCTCGCAAAACGCGCCTCGTCGGGAACAACCATTCCCCAGTCCGCTAACGGTGACTTCCGTTCCGCCTTACGTATCAGACGGACAGCTCAAAGACCATCTTCGCCGCGCGTCCAGCGATTCCTTCCACCACCCGGAATCTCTCTTGGCCCGCAACGCGCCGCTACTCTTCTCTTCCTCGCTTTTTTATATTGTCCCTACTTTACCACAATCATTTTCATTTGTCTTTCATTTTTTGAAAATTTTTCAAAAAAAGAGGCAAAACAAGATGCCCAAAAACGTCTTGCATGAATCAATAGGTATCCAAAAGATTTAGGTTACTATATCAACATACTGAATGAACTAAAGATCAAATACCCGTAGTTCTATTTACCGCTTACTTTTTTTGAATACCTATAACCTAAAACAATCCATATAAACAGCAGGATTATAAAAACACTTATATCAACAACTATTGGTGCTTTTAAAATTCTGAAAATTACTGTCAACACTGAACCTCCGCCAAAAAGCGCCATCGCTAATTTATGAATATATTTTAAGTAATCCTCAACAATATAGTTGTTATCGCAATCAAAATTGTCATAATACGAAACTCTTGTGATCAATGTCATCATTCTATATTTATAAAGAAAATAGGATAAAGCCATCACAAAAGCATAACTATTTATGATCATAAAACCACACAATAATCCTTTATTCGAAATAAATAGTGGCCCAATAATTATGCTCAATATATAAATCATACATAAAATATAATATTTTTTCATTTTTCCTCTCTCTGCTTACTTTATGTCTTCGTTTTTACTCTGCATATATTTGGGGAATAAAAGATGATTAGAAGAGAATATTTATACCAAAAACCGTTGATCAACAAGGAAATTGGAACAATTATTTTCTTTTCACATTCTTCTCTTCCTCGCCTTTTTATATTATCCCTACTTTACCACAATTATTTTCATTTTTTAATTTATTTCGTTTCCTCGTCCTATAAAAAAAGAAGGCGACCATTCCACAGTCGTCTTCCAACAATCCATTTCCTTTTTAAAAGATTGCTACTTTTTTTCTTCTTTTCGCGCGCCATAATGGGAACGATGCGGCAAAAAGCGATGCAGCACGAACCGGTCGTACACGTAGAAAAACGCGAGTGCGAACACGATTCCGATCAGCGTATCGGCGATGCGGATCCATACAGCCGCTTCCACGCCGTACATGCCGGCCGCCAGCATAAGCGCTCCAAAGCAGTTGAGCGCCGTCTTATGCTTGTACTCGGTGCAAAGACCCAGGCATAAGCCGCCAACCGGGCCGACAAGCGGGTACAAAGACGCGGGAAGAATCGTGTACACCACATAAAAGGCCGCGCTGCCGAGCACGACGCCCAGAAGCCGGTCGGAAAATTTCTCCCGGATTCTCGCTTCCACATCGACATCCGAAAGCAGCGATCCGCAAGCGAAGCCAGCCCACATGAATCGTTCCAAATGTATGGAGGAGAAAACCGCAAGCAGCAGCCCGACGCCAACTGCCAGCCGGATCCGCCATTGATCTTTGTATTCGTAAAGACTGAACCGCCTGATTTTGGACCAAAACGTAACATTCGCGTTTTGGTCTTTGTGGTTATGCGCGTAAACAAGCGCGCAAAGAACAAATCCAATGAGCGTCATCCACGCCCGATTCACAAACGCCTGTCCCTCCACCGGATTGCCGGTCAAAAAAATAAACGCAAACGAATACAACCCGCCGTTTCCCATTTTCGGATCGTCGCTCGTCATCATCAAAATCACGAAAAGCGACAGCCCATCCATTAAAAACTTGAGGACGGGATCCACCGCGTACGAGGCGACAGGCGCCACAAGCAGCAGCGCGAACACAATCGCCATATTGAGAATCGAATCGCGCAGGCAATATCCGTAATTCACAAAACGAACCGCCAGAAGGATGCAAAAAATCGAAACGGCCATCGCGCTGTTGTCGCTGCCAAACAAGGCCGCCATCACGCCAATAAAGGCGATGGCGAACACGACAATCAAAAGCGAGCGCACGATCATCCCCCGACGCAGCCGTTTGATTTCCTGCGGATCGTCGCTGGACCGGATCATCCGTTTCAGCACGTCCGGACTGCATTGCAGAATATCGTAAAATTTCATAAAAACGCCTCATTTCAATATTTTCCGATTTTCCATGGAATAGCTTAACAGAAAAGCGAAAAAAGTGAAATGTGAAACCCTTTTCAAGTTGAAACCGGCAAAAAAGGCACCCGAAGGTGCCGTTTTGTGTTAATCCAAATCCTCGCCATTGCTTTCGATGGCTTTTTTGTACCAGTAGAACGAGTCCTTTTTGCTTCGGGAGAAGTCGCCCGTTCCATCGTCGTGCCGATCCACGTAAATGAAGCCGTAGCGTTTGGCGTACTGACCCGTTCCCGCCGAAACAAGGTCGATCGGTCCCCACGTCGTGTAGCCAATCAAAGGCACGCCGTCCTCGATGGCTTCGCGCATCGCGATCAAATGCGGGCGGAAGTAGTTGATACGGTAGTCGTCGTGAATCGAGCCGTCCTCCTCGACCGTGTCGAACGCGCCAAAGCCGTTTTCCACAACCATGAGCGGCGTGTCCGGATAGCGGCCATGCAGCACATTCAACGTGTAGCGCAAGCCATCCGGGTCGATTTGCCAGCCCCAGTCCGACGCCTTCAAATACGGGTTCTTGGCGCCAAGCGACATGTTTCCCGACGTCTTTTCGGCGTTCTCGTCCACCGTCACGCAGTTGGTCATGTAGTACGAGAACGTGTACATGTCCACCGTTCCCTCTTTGAGAATCTTCTTGTCCTCCTCGGTAATGAACGACGTGTCGATGCCGTTTTCCTTAAAGTAGCGCCACATGAAGCTCGGGTATTCGCCGCGCACCTGCACATCGCCGCAAAAGTTGTTGTGGAGGTCGTCCACATTCATGCAGGCGAGCACGTCTTGCGGATTGGGCGTCAGCGGATACGTCGTCTCGTGGGCGATCATGTTGCCAATCATAAAGTCCGGATTGATCTCGTGGCCGGCTTTCACGGTCAGCGCGCTGGCCACAAACTCGTTATGCAGCGCCTCATACGTTCTTTGAAGGTTGTATTTCAGCTGGTCGAGCGGAATGCGATGGTCCGACTGAATATCCTCTTCGTCCATAACACCCAAACCATACAGCGGCCCGATGCCGCCGGCATGCATGCAAGGAATGTTGATTTCATTGAACGTCAGCCAGTATTTCACCTTGTCTTTGTAGCGCTCGAAGCATGTCGTGGCGTATTTGACAAACAGGTCGATGACTTTCCGGTTCGAAAATCCGCCGTATGTCGTCACGATATTCCATGGAATCTCGTAATGGCAAAGCGTCACAAGCGGCTCGATGCCGTATTTTTTGCATTCGTCGAATACCGCGTCGTAAAACGCCAGTCCGGCCTCGTTTGGTTCTTCCTCGTCCCCGTTTGGATAAATGCGTCCCCAGTTGATGGACAGCCGGAAGCATTTGAACCCCATTTCGGCAAACAAGGCGATGTCTTCCTTGTAGCGATGATAAAAGTCGATCGCCTCGTGGCTTGGATAAAACGCGCTGTCGTCCAGCTTTGGCAAAAACGTTCTTGGCGTGTTCACGTCCCCGCCCAGCAGCATGTCGGGTACGGACAGTTTCTTGCCGTCTTCTAAAAACGCGCCTTCGCACTGGTTGGCCGCGACCGCGCCGCCCCACAAAAAGTTTTCAGGAAATCCCATAATCGTATCCTCTCTTTCTGCTTCTATTTTATCATTGGACCCTTCTTTTGTAAGCTGTTACATCGTTCCCGTTTTTCCGCGTTTTCGGCCGTTTTTACCATAATTCGCAAATTTGAAAACCGTTACACTGTTACGGGTTGTTTTCCTATATAATAAAAAAAAGAGGAGATTTTTGTATGTATATCACAAAACCAAACAAAGAGTTCCCGAGCGATTTCCTTTGGGGGTCGGCTTCGGCCGCCTATCAGGTGGAAGGCGCCTGGGACGAAGACGGAAAAGGCCGCTCGGTTTGGGACGAGTTCGTCCGGATTCCGGGAAAAACATTCAAAGCGACGACGGGCGACAAAGCCGTCGACCACTATCACCGTATGGAGGAAGACGTGCGGCTCATGAAGGAAATGGGGCTGAAAACGTATCGCTTCTCGATTGCCTGGACGCGTATCTTTCCGGATGGCAACGGCGAAGTCAACGAGGAAGGCGTCGCGTTTTACAACCGGCTGATCGACGAGCTCATCAACAACGACATCACGCCGATGATCACAGTGTACCACTGGGACTTGCCGCAGGCCCTTGAAAACGAGTACGGGGGCTGGGAAAGCCGGCACATCGTCGACGATTTTGTCCACTACGCCAAAACGCTGTTCGAACGCTTTGGCGACCGTGTCAAGCACTGGATCGTCTTGAACGAGCAAAACGTATTTACCGCCCATGGCTGGCTCATGGCGACGCACCCGCCAGGAAAAGTCAACGACCGCAAGACATTTTACCAGGTGAACCACCACGCGTTCATGGCGCATGCTAAATCGGTCATCGCCTTGAAATCGCTATGGTCGGACGCAATGGTCGGATCGAGCTTCGCGTTTGGACCATCCTACGCCAAGAGCGACAAGCCAGAGGACGCGATGGCGAAAATGGATTATGACGACTTGCAAAGCTACTACTGGATGGACGTGTACGGCTATGGACGCTACCCGAGAGCCGCGCTGGCGCAGTTGCGAAGCGAAGGCGTGGCGCCGGTTTTCGAGGAAGGCGACGAGGAGATTTTAAAAGAGGCGGCCCAGCTTGTCGATTTTATGGGTGTCAACTATTACCAGACGTGCGTGGCGGAATACAACCCAATCGACGGTGTGGGCATGACGAACACGATGAACACGACTGGAAAAAAAGGAACGAGCACGGTGCAGGGTGTGCCGGGCTTGTACAAAAACCCGCAAAACGAGCATTTGCCAACGACGGACTGGGACTGGACAATCGACCCGGAAGGTTTGCGTTTCGCGTGCCGCGACATCACGAGCCGCTACGATTTGCCGATCGTCATTTCCGAAAACGGACTGGGCGCGTTCGACAAGCTGGAAGAAGGAAAAGTGCACGACCCGTATCGGATCGACTATTTGAAACGGCATTTGATCGAGCTGAAAAAAGCGATTGACGAGGGCTGCCGCGTTCTGGCGTATTGCACGTGGTCGTTTACCGACTTGCTTTCGTGGCTCAACGGCTACCAGAAACGGTACGGCTTCGTGTATGTGGACCGGGAGGAGGACGAAAACGAGGGCACGCTCAACCGCATCCCGAAAGATTCGTACTACTGGTACAAATACACGATCGAAACCAACGGGGCCGAGCTCGATGTGTAAAGCCTACAAAGCGGTTTTATACGACTTGGATGGGACAATCGTGAACACGCTGGACATGAACATGATTCCGCTGATGCGCGTTCTCGAAGAGGAAACCGGGCGGCCGTGGACGTGGGAGCAAGTGCTGCCATACGCCCCATGGCCGGGGTTGAAAGTCATGGAATCGCTGCATTTTCCCGATCCCGAGGCGGTGTACGCCCGCTGGGTCCAGGCGGTCAACGAATACGAAAACGGCGCGACGTTGTTTGACGGCTGGATGACCGTGTTCGAACGCTTCCAGCAGGCGGGTATCCGCCAGGCGGTCGTGTCGGCGAAAACGAGAAGCCAGTACGCCCTCGACGTGGCGGCGCATGGTGTCGACGCGTTCATGGAAACGGCCGTGCTGGCGGACGATACAACGAAACACAAGCCCGATCCGGCGCCGATTCGCCTCGCGCTTGAAAAGCTGGGACTGCGCCCGGACGAGGTGCTGTACATTGGCGACGCGCCCTCGGACTACGAAGCCGCCAACAACGCGGGTGTTGATTTTGGCTGGGCGAAATGGGGCGCCACGATGCCTTTGGAGCTGCCGGATTTTGTGGAAGTGTTTGAGTGCCCACTCGACTTGCTGCGGCTGATCCCGTAATTCATCAAAAACGCGTGACGTGATTGCGCGTTTTTATTTTTCTTGCGTTTCGAGAAAGGATTGCTATAATGGGAAAGTAACATTTCAAACCAATCATTCGATTGGTTTTATCCGGAATTTCTTTTTTCCACATGTATTCATCCCAGAAAGGAATCGTATCTCATGTCCAACAAAGACATCTCTCAAAAAGATCTTTTGCGGATTCCAAGTGTGGTCGCCTCTTTGATCAACTTTCTTCTTTACGACAACAAGACCGTGATCCGCGCTTCCCAAATCCGCTACATCGACTTATCCGAACATTTTTTCTTCGACAAGCTCTTGCGTCCTGTTTTTCCCGATGTGTGTGTTTTCGTTTCGGGTTCCAAACGCAACCTGCCCTTCATCCTTTGTTTTGAAAATCAGACCCGTTCCGATTCAACGATGGCGGTTCGTAATTTCATCTACATAGCCGCCGTCTTTTTGTGGCAGCTGCGACAGAAACATTCTTCCGGTTTTGAATGGACAAAAAACCGGTTCGTTCCTTGTGTCGTGTTCACCTTGCATTATGGCCGGTTTGCCTGGAAACCCAAGTCGTTTCGGGAATTATTTCAGTTCGATTCATATCCTTGCTTGCAACCGTTCCTGACCGATTATAAAATGAATGTAGAAAACATCGCTTGCTGGGACCGGGAAAAAATCGAGTCGATTCGAAGCGATTTCCGGTTCATTGCCGACTATTGCGCACAAATGCGCGCCAGTCACGGGAAAACCTACGAGCCGCCAACGACCTGGCCGATTGAACACGTCGAACAAACCTTGACGGCGCTGGCGGCTTTGTCGCAGGATCCCGATTTAAAGAAGATATTCGACGAATACGTGAAACAATTTAAAGTAGATGAACAGAAAGGAGCCCCGACAATGGCTAGTGTAATTGCTCATATCCTAGAGCGCGGCGAGCGCATTGGAGAACAACGTGGTGAAAAACGCGGAAGACAACTTGGTTTTCAGGAGGCGGAAAGAAAATTTGAACGAAAAGAAAAAGAGTGGAACAAGCAGCTTCACGATCTGACCCGGGAGCATAATGAAATGATCTCCACCTTCGTCATCCTCGCCCAAAAGCGCATGGTCGAGCAAGGCTTATCCGCCAGTGAGGCGCTTGACCAGCTTGGCTATCCGGAAACCATTCGCGCCAAAGTCCTTCCCTTTCTTGTCAACTGATGGACAGTCTTCCGAAAGGCCTTCAACTGAAGGTCTTTTTCATACAAAAAAGCCAGCGGCTGCTGGCTAAAGTTTTTTATTTTGAATTGTTTTTCGTTAAGAAATCCAACGTCTTGCGCTGCACGATTTGCGGACGAATGACATCGTCGGAAATGAACATTTGAAGCTGTTCGGCCGGCATATGGTAAAGATTGCTCATCAATTCATATTCCTGCGCGATTTCTTCCTGTGTCGCTTCGATCTTTTCTTTTTCAGCGATCGCGATCAGAATCAGCGCTTGCTTGATTTGCGTAACCGCCTGTGGCTCAAGCTGCTTTCTGAACTCTTCCTCGGTTGTCTGCGCCATTTGCATGTACTGGTCAAACTGCATACCGTATTGCTGGAGCTGACCTTTCAGCTCGTTGAGCTGCTGGTCGACTTGCTGGTCGATCATCTTTTGCGGCACTTCCACTTGCGCATCCGCGACGACCTTGTCCAAAATTTCAATCGCCTGCTTGTTTTTGGCTTCCTGCTCTTTGATCTCCCGCATATGTTCTTTGGATGTCGCCTTGAACTCCTCGACGGTTTTCACATTTTCCAAACCGAGCTTTTCGATAAACGCGTCATCGAGCTGCGGCGCGATCTTTTCCTTCACCGCGTGGCAGGTGACTTGGAAAACAACCGGCGCGCCCGCCAGCGACGCTTCAAAGTAATCCTCAGGGAATGAAACGTTGATTTCCTTTTGTTCTCCCTTTTGAATGCCAATCAGCTGCTCTTCAAATCCGGGAATGAAGGAATGCGAGCCTAAGATCAGCGGATAGTTTTCCGCGCTTCCGCCATCAAACGGAACGCCGTCTTTCACGCCGATAAAGTCGATAATGACCTGGTCGCCATCCTGCGCGGGCCGATCCACGTCCTCCCACATATCCTGGGACTGGATTTGCTGGTTGACATACTCCAGCACTTCTTCGTCGCTTACACTGACTTCTTCTTTCAGCACTTCGAATCCCGTATACTTTCCTAAGTTGACATCCGGTACGAGCGTGCAAGCCACCGTAATGCGCAAGTCGCCGTCTTTTTCCTCTTTAAATTCGATTTCCGGCTGGGTCGCCAGCTTCAATCCTTCTTCGATGATCGCCTCCTGAATGAGCTGCATCGCCTCGAATTGTTTCGCGGACTCTAAATTGGCCGCCTCGTCTTCCGATTTTTGGCTTTCCGCGACGTTTTTAATGACTTCATCCAAGTCGGCTTTGGCAACGACCGCCTCGATCAGCACTGTGTCTTTATTTGGTTTATTGATTTTTTTATCCATGATGATCCATCTTCTTTCTACAGTTTCATTATAATCTCTCCATAACAATTCGGATAACCGTTTGCCTGCAAGAGAAGGCGCGAAACTATATATTCAAAATTCAATCCTCATTTTCCTCGTGCAAGCTTTTCCCGTTGGACGCGATCACGTCCTTGTACCAGTAAAAAGAATCCTTCCGCCTTCGCTCCAGCGTGCCGCGGCCTTCGTCGTCCTGGTCGACATAAATGAAGCCGTACCGCTTGCTCATTTGATTCGTCGACGCGCTAATCAAGTCAATGGGCGCCCACGACGTGTAGCCCATAACCTCCACGCCCAGGTCGATCGCCTTCTCCATTTCCAGAAAATGGTCTTTAAAATAAGCGATCCGGTACGGATCGTGGATGCTTCCATCCGCCTCCACGACATCCATGGCGCCCATGCCGTTTTCCACGACAAACAACGGCACCTGGTAGCGGTCGTACAATTCAACCAGCGAGATGCGCAATCCAACCGGGTCGATTTGCCACCCCCAGTCGCTGCTTGGCAAAAACGGATTTTTCACCCCGGTCACCGTGTTGCCCGGCACCCGGTCCGCGTCTGGACTGGCCGATTCCGTACGCGACATATAGTAGCTGAACGAAACGAAGTCGACCGTGCCGTCCTTGAGCACTTCCTCATCCTCTTCCCGCATCTCGATTCGGATGCCTTCCTGTTCGAACCGCTTGCGCATGAGCTTTGGATATTCGCCGCGCACCATCACGTCCGTGTAAAACAAGTTTTCCAAATTGACTTGCTGCGTCAAGGCGACATCCTCCGGATGACACGTGCGCGGATACGTCGTCAGTTTCGTCAGCATGCAGCCCATCTTCGCGTCCGGCAGCAGTTTTTCCATCAGCATCTTCGCGTACGCGCTCGCCACGAACTGATGGTGCGCCCCCTGATAACACGCCTGGCGCAAGGTTCCCGGCTCGCAAAGCTGGGGCACGATGCCCCCGCTCGTAAACGGATGCCGGATGATCGAGTCGATCTCGTTGAAGTTCAGCCAGTACTTCACGTATTCGCCAAAATTCGAATAGCACGCAAACACGAAATTCAAAAAGTAGTCAATCATTTTGCGACTCGTCCAGCCATTGTATTTCAGCGCCAGATCCAGCGGCATCTCGTAATGCGACAACGTGACAACCGGCTCGATCCCGTACTTTTTCAGTTCCTTGAACACGTCAAGATAATACGCGACCGCCTCCTCGTTAGGCAGTTCCTCCTCGCCGCGCGGAAACATCCGCGACCAGGCGATCGAAAGACGAAGCGTTTTAAATCCCATTTCCGCGAACAGCGCGATGTCTTCCTTGTAGCGATGGTAAAAGTCGACGCCGCGCCGCTTCGGATACGCGTCGTCCCCGTCCTGAATCGCCCGCTCGATTTCGTCGAGCGAAATCGCGTTGTGCGCCTGATAGTTCTTTACGTCGACATCGGGCTTGTATCGCGCCATATCGGCGACGGAAAATCCTTTTCCGCCTTCGCGCGCGCCTCCCTCAACCTGATTGGCCGCGATTGCGCCGCCCCATAAAAATCCTTCTGGAAATCCCATATTTATTCCCTCTCTTTTTCGTTTATTTTAACACGGTTTCGGTATTGGGATGCTTTCTTTTTTTCATTGTGTTTCATTTTTGAAAAAAGCCGGCTACTGCCCGGCTTTGTCCCCTTCCATGTTGTGGTCTTTTAAGAAGTCCATCGTCTTGCGCTGCGCGATTTGCGTCGCCACCGCCGGCGCCGGAATCATTTGCACCAGCTGGGAAGCCGGCATTTGATACACCCGCGCGAGCAGCTCGTACTCGGCTTGCAGTTCCTTCTCGTCCGCTTTGATTTGCTCCTTTTGAGCGATCGCGTCCAGCACGAGCGCCTGCTTGATTTCCTGCGTCGCCATCGGAACGAGCTGCGCTTTCAACGCGTCCAGTTCCTGTCCGCTCATTTTCAAATACTGCTCCATCGTCATCCCGTATTGCTGGATTTGATTTTGAAGCTGGCTCAAGCGCTGGGCCACCTGGTTGTCAATCATCTTTTGCGGAACGCGTACTTCCACTTGCGCCATCACTTTTTCCAAAATCGCCGCCGCGAGCTTGTCGTCCGCCTCGCGTTCCTTCACGGAAACGAGATGGTTTTTGACCGTTTCCTTCAGCTGCTCGACCGTTTTGATTTGCTCGTGGCCCAGCTTGGCGACAAACGCGTCCGTAAGCTCCGGTTCCACGGCTTCCTGCACCGCTTTGCACGTCACGTCGAAAACGACCGGCGCTCCCGCCAGGCTCTTTTCAAAATAATCGGCCGGGAAAGTCACTTCCACCGCTTTTTGCTCGCCCTTTCGAATGCCAATCAGCTGCGTTTCAAAGCCGGGAATGAAAGCGCCCGATCCAAGAACGAGCGGATAATCCGTCCCGCTTCCGCCTTCAAACACCGTTCCGTCTTTTTTTCCAACGAAGTCGATGATGACCTGGCTTCCGGATGTGGCCGGCTGGTCGGTTTCCTCCCATACCGGATGCGCGGCGATTTGTTTTTGGGCTTCCGCCAGAACCTCTTCCTCTTTGACGTCGACAATTTGTTTTTCCAGCTGGAAGTTGGTGTATTGTCCCACTTCGATGGCCGGAATCAAGGTGCACGTCACCCGCGCCTCGATATCGCCGTTTTCGTTTTCCTTTTCTTCGATTTCCGGCTCGGTGGCCAGCTTCGAACGCGTCTTGACAAACTCTTCCTCGATCGCCTTGGAAATCTCGTAGTTGAGAGCGTATTGGCGCACGGTCTTCTCGTCTGCGTTTTGGAGCATTTCTTTCGCCTTGGCCATCGTCTCTTCCAATTCTGTTTTGGAAATCGTCACATCCAATACGACGATTTCCTCGTTTCGATGATTCACTGTATACTGCATAAGATCCTCTTCTTTCCTGTGTTTTTATATTGTATCGTGTCCTTTGTCCTTGCAACAATGCGTTTGCCTGCATTTCGCCTGCGACCTTTCGACAGAGCCTATGGTAAAATAGACAAGCGAAAAAGGGGGAATTTATTTTATGGGTTTTGGATTGCTCGCGGGCGTCTTATGGGCGCTGGACACGGTCGTGCTCTCGAAGGCGCTCTCGTTTTACGAGGCGCTGCTCATCGCGCCGCTCGTGGCGGCGTTTTTGCACGACACCTGCTCGTTTGTTTATTTGACGTTTTACCATGGATGGAAAAAGGGAATAAAAAAAGCGGTGCGCGTGCTGCGTTCGAAACAAGGACTTTGGATCGTTCTGGCTTCGATTTTGGGCGGCCCGCTCGGCATGAGCGGCTACGTCAGCGCGATCTTCTTCATGGGACCAAGCTACACGGCCGCGTTTTCCAGCTTGTATCCCGCCTTTGGGGCGCTGATGGCCGTTGTCCTGTTCAAAGAAAAGCTGACTCGAAAACAAGTTTTTGGCATGTTTGTCGCCTTGGGCGGCGTCGTGGCGTTGTCGATGACGCCAAACGATTCGATTCGAAATTTTCCGCTTGGCCTTGGCTGCGCCCTGCTTTGCATGGTGTGCTGGGGACTGGAAGGCTTGCTCGCGCAGCAGGGAATGAAAAAAGAAACGATTTCCAGCGACCAGGCATTGTGGATGCGCCAGGGCGTTTCCGCCCTTGGATACGGGCTTGTCATCATGAATTTGATTTCGGGCTGGGAACTGGCGGAAACCATGGTCGTCCAGCATCATATAGGCTGGATCGCGCTGGCGGCGCTGGCCGGCACGGCGTCGTACTTGTGCTACTATCACGCGCTGCACCAAATCGGATCCACGAAAGCGATGCCGCTCAATATCACATACGTCGCCTGGTCGATCGGCTTGTCCTTTTTGATTTTGGGCGCCGTCCCTTCGGGGCGGGAAGTGCTGTTTGCCCTGGTTGTTTTGTGCGGCGCCATCCTGTCGGCCAGCTGAAAGCGCTGTCAACAAAAAATTCCATTTTTTAAAGGCTTTCTGTCCACTTTTTTTCATTCCCGAGTATAATAGGGGGCGTATGAATCAACTTCAAAAACAAGTGGAACAGGAAATCGAGGAAGAGCTCATCGACGAGCTCGCCGAAGAACAAATCGAGGAAACCGAGGAAAGCGAATTCGAGTATCTGGAATGCGAAAAGCGTCACGTGTTCCTTTTGCTGATGTTCGTCGGCGGCTTTTACGGCGCCTACACGTATTCGATTCGCGGGGGCGTGTTTTGCAACGCGCAAACCGCCAACTTTGTGTTGTTTGCCATGGCGCTGGGCAGCGCCAACTTCATGAAAGCCGTGTACTACCTCGTGCCGATGGGCGCCTACCTGCTTGGAACCATCGTTTCCGAGGCCCTCCCTTCCCCGATCAAAAAACATCACTGGCTGCGCTGGGATACGATCCTGATCGGTTTGGAAATCGTGGCGGTCGCCCTGCTGGGCTTCGTGCCGGACAGCGCGCCGTTCCAAATCACCCAGATTACGATCAACGTGCTGTGCTCGATGCAGTACAACACGTTTCGCCAGGCGCGAGGCATTCCGATGGCGACGACCTTTTGCACCAACCACGTCCGCCAGCTTGGCATCCATATCGTCAAAGCCCTCAAGCATCCGGAAAACCAGGCGTTCTCCAAGCGGGCGTGGCTGCATGTCGGCATGCTGGGCGTCTTTGTGGCCGGTGGCGTGCTCTCCACATTTTTGTGCGCGGTGTTTTCCGGCCGGGCCATCTGGTTTACTTTGATTCCGCTTGGCTTTATTTTCATCCAGCTCATTTACGCCGATCTCGTAAAAGAAAAAGAAGTCTTCGATATGACCCCGAAAGGACATTAAGACTTCTTTTTTATATTCTCTAAACCTTTGATTGAACTTTCCGCAAACGCCGGCTGGAAAAGCGCTTTGAAAATAGCGGTTCCCTTGTGCGTTTTGCTTATCAGATAGAACATTCCAGGCTTTCCGCGCCAGAAATTCTATCCCCTCGTCTTTATTGTACGCTTTTATTTATAAATGACCACCCTTAAAGCTTTATTTTTTCATTTTTTTCTTTCTTTGGCTTGATCCCGGGATTTTCATACTTGTACGATACTTTGCGACTGTCCGTCGGGAAACATACAATTCCATATCCGCCAAGGCTTCGGAAAGCTCCTGATCGCTTAACGGATTGTCCGGATCCTCCTGCTCCACAAGCTGGCGCAGCGCTTTGACAATCGAGTCTTTGCTCGTTCCGCCTTTCGTTTTTGAAATAAACAAATCTTTGACCGCAAAAATCTGATCTCCATATTGGTAGTACTTATTCGACAGCGTGCGGGAAACGGTCGATTCATGAAAACCGGTTCTCATCGCGATTTGCTGGAGCGTGCACGGATTCAATTCGTCATCAAATAAAAAATAGTTCTTTTGTATCCGAATCAACTCGTTCATCAAAATGAGCAAAGTCTTGTTTCTTTTATTGACAGAATCTATAAAAAACCGCGCTTCTTCCAAATACGCCTTGATTTCCGGGCTAGGCTCCTTCAAAACGCCGATTTGATTGTCAATTCGCAAAGCACCCGCGGTTCGAGGCACGATTTCAATTTGTTCATGCGCCACTTTGATCTCAAAATCCGGACGGATATAGGAAGGCGCCTCTGACGCGTAGGCCTGACATGGATCGAGCGAACAAGATTGAATCGCCCTGAGAGCCTGGTGGATACGGTTCGTCGAAACATTTTCCGCTTTGGCGATGCCCGCCAGATCTTTTTTCGCCAACGCCTCGGGATACATCTGGAAAATCCGGGCCGCGAAATCCTCGTTCTTTTTTCGCAGCTGCAAAACGACGCACTCGTTTCTTGACGTCGCCGCGACGCCCGCCGGTTCCAAAGACTGGACACAACGCAAGGCTCGTTTCAGTGCTTCGCCCGAACAATCCAAAACACGAGTCGCCGTTTCTTGATCCTCCAGAAAAAAGCCATGGGAATCCAGCGATTCAATAATATATGCGCAAAGGTTTTTATCGTAAGCGTAGCCGCTTGTGCGCAACTGCATGTACAAATCATCTTGAAGCGACGGCCGTTTCGAGAATGTCTCCTCTATGATTTGGTTCCAGTCCCGGCTTTCGTCCAATTCGACAAATGGATTCGAAAACGCCAGTTCCCGCATGCACTCGACAAGCTCCTCCTGGTCCATTTTCAAGACATCCAGTGATTTTTTCATCGTTTGCGTGAGTGTCAAGGTTTGTTTTTGGGTTTGTTTTTGAGAAAAATTTTGCTTCATACCGCCTTCCTCCTCACTAGTATATAAGCAAGAAACATGCCAACAAATCGTGACAAGGATTCGTTTGACTTTGCTTTTTTTTCAAAATATACTCCCTGTAGGTGATTCCTATGAAAGATACTCTTTTGCGTCAAATCTACGAACAAACCTTGTCCGGTGCCTATGATCAAAATACCGTGGCTTCTTTATCCGAGACTCTTCAAGTTCCTAAAAACAAAATTACGTTTGCGCTCCAGCAGCTGTTTCAGGAAGGGCGACTCATCAAAGCGGAAGGAAAACCGGTTCGCTTTTTAAGCCGCGCCGCTTTAGAGAATCAATACAACCTTTCCATTTCCGATACAAAAATCGGCAATCTCGAGCTTTGGCTTGCCGGCTTGGCGAAAGAACCTGCCGACTTTGAAAAACTGGTTGGCTACGACGGCAGCCTCGCCTCCCTTGTCGAGCAATGCAAGGCGACGATTTCCTATCCGCCAAACGGGCTTCCCCTCATGCTGACGGGCGAAACAGGCACGGGAAAAAGTTTAATCGCCCGCCTCACGTACGAGTATGCCAGCCGCCAGGGCTTGCTCAAACCCGATGCCCGATTCGTTTCGGTCAACTGCTCCGAATACGCCAACAATCCCGAGCTTTTGACAGCCAACCTGTTCGGCTACGTCAAAGGCGCGTTTACAGGCGCCGAGCAGACGACACCGGGCCTCATCGAGCTGGCAGACGGCGGTGTCTTGTTTCTTGATGAAGTGCATAATTTAAAAGGGGAATGCCAGGAAAAGCTGTTCCAGTTTATGGACCAGTCCATCTATCATCGAATGGGCGACAACAAAACGTGGCACACTTCCCATGTCCGGCTCATTTTCGCGACAACCGAGGATCCGGAAAAAGTCCTTCTCAAAACGTTGCAGCGCCGAATTCCGATGAATATCACCGTTCCCAATTTATCAAAACGGGGCACCTATGAAAAGGTACAAATGATTCACTCCATTTTTAAAACCGAACAACAGCGATTGAATGTTCGAATCAAAATAAGCTCGACCGTTTTTCGACTGCTCGTATCCTATCCGTTTCCGGAAAATATTGGCGGACTGAAAAGCACGATTCAATCTTCTTGCGTTCAGGCGCTGTTTCAAATCAACGATAGCGGCGAAATGGAAATCACTGCCAAAAATCTGCCTTCTGCGCTTTCAAAAAACATATCGGTGGCGTCCCTGAACAAATTGGAGGAGCCGTCTTGGATTTATATCGACGAGTTGCTGGATCTTGATCATAGCGCCGGAAACGACTTGGCGTTTTATCAGGAAATAATCGAATCGTTAGAAAATCCGGATACCTTCTTCGCTGTCTGGAAAGCCGAAAGCAGCCGGCTCATTCAGCATTTGAGCGGCGAAAATTCGGCACTCTGCGAGCAAAGACTGTATGAAAGCGTCCGGCACGTCTGCGCCGGCTACCATATGGAACTTTCAAGCAAGGATTTAGAAACGCTTCAAAAAGCGCTGGGATCGTTTTTACGCCAATCCAGGCTTCTTCATTTTTTGCAAAGCCAAAACCCGCTTCAAATTGAAAAACTTACGCTGCAAATGAAAAAACAAAAGTTTCGTTACTACAGCATGGCGTCTGAAATCGACTGCATGCTTGGCCGGGCGTTTGATTATAAATTGAACGATTTGCATCGTCTGGTTTTGGCGCTGCTGCTTTCCGGACTGGAAAAGCAGCAGTCGATTCCGAAACGAATGGGCGTGATCCTGGCTCATGGACTTTCAACCGCCAGCTCGGTTTCGGTTTGTGTCAACCAGCTTCTTGACGAGTATGTGTTCGACGCGATTGATATGCCGCTTTCGATTTCCCAGGAGCAATGCATTCGCGAATTGAATGACTATTTGAAAAAGATGGATGGCATCGAGGAGTTGTTTCTGCTCGTCGATCTTGGCTCTCTGGAAGACGTGTGGAAAGGATTGAACATCCGCAATGTAAATGTCGGGATTATCAACTCACTCAACTTAAAAATGGCCTTATCCATTGGCGAAGGACTGAAGCGCGGGCAACCAATGGAGGAGATTTTTGAAACGGCTAAAAACACGTGTACGGTTTCCTATCATATCGAGCGCAATCGTGAAAAACAAAAGCTGATCATCTGCTCTTGCGCAAGCGGACTTGGTGTGGCCGAAAAGCTGAAAACCGTAATTCTTGATTCTTTGCCGCCGGATTCTTCCATCCACGTCTTGACATACGATTACAATTCCTTGCTTTTAAAAGGCATCGAAGATCTGGCCTTCGCGGAATATCAGGTGATTTGCGTAGTCGGAACGTTGAATCCAAATATCGACCGCCTCCCGTTTGTCGCGCTGGATGATTTGATTTTGCAGGAAAGCACGAACTCGCTTGATTTGTATTTGAAAAGCTATATGGATCCTTGCGCGCTGGCGATTTTCAAAAAGAACATCGTGAAAAATTTCTCGTTGTCCAATATCATGAACGCGTTGACGATTTTGAATCCGACGAAACTGCTGGAACATGTGGCTAACGCCATCGACCGGCTTCAAACTTTGATTGACTGCCAGCTCACGAACAACACATGCTTCGGTTTGTACGTCCATGTGAGTTGTCTGATCGAACGGCTCGTCATGAATCGCGGTATCGAAAACTATAAGCAAATTGAACATTTCCAGACCCGTCAAAAACAATTTATCGACGCGGTTTGCGAATCGTTCCAGGATGTCGAGGCGTTTTATGGCGTCCATATTCCAGTCGAGGAAATCGGCTATATGTTCGATTATGTCAAAAACGATAAAAACTTTCAAAAGTGTGTCTGAACTGGCACACTTTTTGCTTGTATACAAGTGAAGCGAAACATCCAA
The DNA here is from genome assembly GCF_964018005.1 of uncultured Dubosiella sp. Classification (NCBI taxonomy): domain Bacteria; kingdom Bacillati; phylum Bacillota; class Erysipelotrichia; order Erysipelotrichales; family Erysipelotrichaceae; genus Dubosiella; species uncultured Dubosiella sp. Next base: position 104,248 of record NZ_CAXHOA010000002.1, on the reverse strand, counting down.
AAAAAAAATAAAAATGACGGATGGCACGCTTCTTGCTTGAATACAAGTGAGAAGAATAAAAAAAGAAAGGAGGATATATGATGAGGAAAATCGTAATTGCTTCCCACGGCGAATTTGCCAGAGGATTGAAAAATTCTGTGGAAATGATCGTGGGCGACCTAGCCAAGGAAATCGACACATATTGCCTGTATCCATCGTGCAGTCCAAGAGATTACACAGATCAAATGGAAGCCGTGATCGCCTCGCATCCCGAAGACGAGTTTATCTTCTTATGCGATGTCAAAGGCGGCAGCGTCCATACGGCCGTTTCTCAGCTGTGCCGGTTTGAAAACGTCGTGGTATTCGGCGGAGTCAATATGAGTATCGTGCTGGATCTGCTCTTGTCAACGCCCGAAAGGATTTGTGTAAATCCGGCAATTCAAGAGCGGCTGGTTCGCGCCGGCCAGGAAGGGTTGTGCGTAACGAACTATCAAAAGATCCAAAAGCCATGCGAAGAGGAAGATTTTTAAAAGGAGGAACAAAAAACTATGATTAAAAAACTACGTGTTGACCACCGGCTGCTTCATGGTCAGGTGGCGTTTTCCTGGACGAGCGCGCTGAACGCCGACTGCATCCTGATCGCCTGCGACGCGGTCGTTTCCGACGAACTGCGCAAGACGACGATGAAAATGGCCAAGCCAAACGGTGTCAAGCTTGTCATCAAGTCGATTTCCGACAGCGTCAAAGCGCTTAATAGTGGTGTGACCGATAAATATAAGCTGTTTATCGTCGTCGAAAGCATCGCGGATGCAGCCACGCTCATCCAAAACGTGGATGCCATTCAAGCCTTAAATCTTGGAGGCACCAAGGCAACCGATGCGACCCGCAATATTTCCAAAGCGGTAAACATCACATCCGAAGAGGAACAAATTTTAAAAGAGCTCGTCGCCGACGGAGTCGACGTCACGATTCAGATGGTGCCGGAAGACACGCCGGTTCCGGTAGAAAAGGCGCTGTAGGTGGACACCATGCTTATACAGTCTATTTTGCTTGGCCTGGTTGCTATGCTTGGCAACGCCGAATATTTACTTGGAACGTGTTTGTTGTCCCGTCCGCTAATTATGGGAACCTTTACGGGTATCGTGCTGGGAGATATTGAACTGGGCGTAAAGATCGGAGCCACGATGGAGCTCGCCTTCATGGGCGCCTTCTCGATTGGCGCCAGCATCCCGCCCGAAATGATTTCGGGAACCGTGCTCGGCACGGCGTTCGCCATTACGACTGGTTCCGGCGCGGAAACCGCCCTGGCAATCGGTTTGCCGGTCGCTTCTCTTGTATTGCTGGCCAAAAACTTTGGCATGGTGTTCATCCTGCCTCCTTTCGTACACAAGGCGGATGAGTACGCCCAAAAAGACAACATGCAAGGCGTCGCGACCGTGCACTATCTGGCTGGATTCTTCGGTGTGAACTTGATTATCGGTCTTTGCGTAGCCGTTGGCTACTATTTGGGCGGCCCGGCCATCGAGGCGTTTCTGGCGATCATTCCGGCTTGGATTTCCAAAGGACTGGAAATCACGATGGGTCTGCTGCCGGCAATCGGGTTTGGCTTGCTCATGAAAATGATCATGAACAAAGCGAATGTGTGCTTCTTTATTTTAGGCTTCGGCCTCTCGGTTTATTTGAATTTGCCAGGAACGGGCATCGCGGTGTTCGGCGCGATCATCGCGATCGTTTTAACCCAGATCAAGCGGACGAGCATGCTGCAGCCCGCTGGCGCGCAAGGAGGAATGGATGATGACGACGACTTCTAAAAAACTGGAAAAGAAAGAGCTGATGTCCGTCTTTTGGCGTTCGTTCGGTTTGGAATGGGACTGGAACTATGAGCGGCAGATGAATATTGGCTATTGCTATTGCATGCTCCCCGTGATCAAAAAGCTGTATCCCGATCCCAAAGACCAGGAAGCGGCGATGAAACGGCATTTGGAGTTTTTCAACACGACGCCGCAGCTGGCTACGCTCATTCTTGGCATCACGGCCGCGATGGAGGAATCCAACGCCAACGATCCCGATTTTGACACGCAATCCATCAACGACGTGAAAGTATCCCTGATGGGTCCGCTGGCGGGCATCGGCGACTCCTTCATTTGGGGAACGCTGCGCATCATCGCGACCGGTGTCGGCTTGTCGCTGGCCACGCAAGGCAATATTTTGGGACCGATTTTATTTTTCCTGATTTTCAATATTCCCGCGCAGGGTCTTCGCTACTACTTGATGAACGCGGGCTACAAACTCGGAAGCGGCTTTCTGGCTACTTTGCAAAAAAGCGGCTGGATGGAAATGCTCACGTATGGCGCATCGGTTCTGGGATTGATCGTCATTGGCGGAATGACCGCGCAAAACGTCGCCATCAACATTCCGATGGTCATTGGAACCGGCGAGGAGGCGACGACGATTGGCGACATCTGCAACCAGATCATGCCTGGAATCGTGCCACTGTTATTTACATTTGGAATTTACTACTTGCTGAAATTTAAAAACGTGAAAACGACGACACTGCTGATCGTGTTTATCCTGATTGGTTTTGTCGGTGCGTTCTTTGGCATCTTAGGATAAAAGGAGGAAAAAAAGATGAAAAAATTCAACGAACAGGAAAAAGTGGAAAGCGTGCAGGGCGCGCTGGCGCTCCGTGGGCAAATTGAGGAAATCGTGGATGGGATTTGCGAAAAAGGCTACACCAACATTGTGTGGCTTGGCATTGGCGGCACGTGGGCGAGCGCGCAGCAGGCGACCGTGCATATGAAGGAAAAATCCGCCATCGAAACCTGGGCGGAAAACGCGGCGGAATACTTGACGACAGGCAACAAGCGCATTGGCGCAGGCACGATTGTGATCACGTCGTCCGTGACAGGCAACACGATTGAAGTGGTTGAAGCCGTGAAAAAGGCGCAGGAAGCCGGTGCGACGGTGATCGGGTTTATTGACGCGCCCGAAGCGGATCTGGCGAAGATGGTGGACCACGTCATTTCCTACAAGCAAAACGAGCAGTTGAAATTCTTCATGGTAGCGGATCGTTTCATGCGCAACGCGGGCGAGTTTGCCGATTATGAAGAAATGTATCAGGAATTTGATCAGCATTTGGCGCAAGCGCTTGTCGAAGTGGAAAAAGAAGCGGAGCCTTTCGCGATCGAGTTCGCGAAAAAACACTGGAACGACGACTTACACTACTTTGTCGGCGCGGGAAACCAGTGGGGAGCGACCTATTCGTACGCGATGTGCTATTGGGAGGAACAGCTTTGGATCAAAACAAAATCCATCACTTCGCCGGAATTTTTCCATGGCATGTTTGAAATCGTAACAAAAGAAACGCCTGTGACCGTATATTTAGGTGAAGACAAACAACGGGTTTTGTCGGAAAGAGTGGCGAATTTCCTGCCTCGTATTTGCGGCAATTACACATTCATCGACACGAAAGACTACGCGCTGGAAGGAATCAGCGAAAAATACCGGGGTGAGATCTCCCATTTGGTTATGCACGCGGTCAACAACCGGATCGACGTCCACATGGAGGACGAAACGAAGCATCCGATGGAAATCCGCCGGTATTACCGGGCGCTGGAATACTAGGAGAAATCTATGAAGTTCACGATGCAGGACTATGTGGAACAAACGCTCCCGGCTTGTCAGGCGCTGCTATCCTCTTCGGCCCAAATGGAACCTTTGATTGCATTGTACAAAAAAAAGAAGCCGGAAACGCTTTGGCTGGTGGCTTCCGGCTCCAGTTTCAACGCCTGTGCCTGCGCACAGCCCTTGATGACAAGGTGGATGGAAACACGAGTGGAATTGATGACTCCATTCACCTTTCTTTATTATACACCGGATATCAAGCCGGACGACCTTATCGTCGTCATTACGCAAAGCGGGTTGTCCACCAACGCGATCGCGGTTCTTGATCATTTGCGATCTTATGAAGATGTCGTTTGTTTAACGGGAAACAAGCAGGCCGATGTCAAAGACCATACGAAGCTCGTTTTAGAATACGGCGTAGGCGAGGAACTCGTCGGTTACGTCACTAAAGGCGTCAGTACCTTGTGCCTTTATTGGCTTCGTTTCGCTCAAATCGTTTCAAACCGTCAAACGATAGACTGGGCCACGATTCTTCTGGCATGGACAGACGCCAAATCCCGGACGCTTCCGTTTATTCAGACACACTGGAAAGCTCTTTCGGCAATGGAAGTCGTCTACTGTCTTGGCACGCCTGCCAGTGCGGGCGTCGGCATGGAGGCCGCTTTAAAAATCGGAGAAACAATTCATATTCCGAGCGTCTACTACGAGGTGGAAGAGTTCATTCACGGGCCAAACCTCCAGCTCACGCCAAAATACACGCTGTTCTTTTTTGACAGCAACGACGATGCGTCGACGCGCTTGCATCAAGTGTACAAAGCCGCCAAATCGGTTACCGACCATGCGTATCTCATCACGATGGATGAAGCCTTTCAAGAAGATCCAAACGCGTTGCTAATCAAACCAAAAGTGGAATCCGGGTTCTCCTCTTTTGTCGAGCTTCCGGTTCCTCAACTGCTCAGCGCGCTGGTGAGCGAAAAACTGCACAGCACGATGCAGCACCCGCTTCTGAAGGAATTCAAAAAAATCGCGTCTGCGAAAACCGAGCATTTTGTCAACTACGACGAAGACGAAGCCTAGTTTTTAGAGTCCGATCGCGCGGACTCTTTTTTTCATCCCATTTTCTCAAAATTCACGCGTTTTCTTTCAAAAACTGAAAAAGTTGTTTCATTTTAAGCGCTCTCTTCTTCTTTTTCCACACCCGCTCTTATAATTAGAACCATAAGGAGGAGAAAACACATGTTAAAACTTTTACTCGCCGATCGTTCCACGACCGCTTTGATTTTATGGATTCTGATCCCCTGCTTCGCGTTGTGCGCCTGCCTTTGTGTGTGGTGCCCCGGAATCGAGTTTTTCTCCTTTTCCCTGGAAGGCATCGCTTCGGCGATCGCCGCGCTCATTTTATGGTACGCCTTGCGGTATTCCCGACTGCTCCACTCGCTGGATTGAATCTTTCCGCATGAAAAAGGTCTGCTCCTTTTCAAAACAGACCTTTTTTTGCTTTGTGTTCATGACCGCCAGTACGCCGCTTTTTGTTTTTCGCTCAATCCGTCAATATAATGCTGCTTGCACGCGACAAACTCCTCGAGATCGAGAAGAATGTGCATCAAATACGCCCGGCTCTCAAACTCCTGCCGCGTCGCGGGCAGCGGCTCGTCCTTCATTTGCCGCATGAGCTTTTCCAGCTCTTTCTGCTGCGCCAAAGGGGCGTTGGTTTCCAAAATATACCGGGACAAATAGCGAATGTAATTCGTCACGACTTTGGACTGTTTGGGATTCATTGGCATGCGGCGAAGCTCCCAAAGCATGCTTTTCAAAATATGGCACTGCGCCAGCCGCATCTTGAAATACTGGACATAGTAATTGGTGTGTTTGGAAAACGTGTTTTCCTCAAAATCCCTGGCCAGCGCGTACGCTTTCGTCAGGCTTTCCTCGTACGCCGTCACATGAAAAGCCTTGGCCGGCTCCTCGTCCAAATGATTGGCGATCCGCTCCAAAATCGCCACCAGCTCCTGATCGCTTTTCGCCATCCACCCCCGAAGCGCCCGCTCCGTCGTTCGCTTCGTGTAAAACTGGTTGATAAGCAACGCGCTTAGCACGCCAATGAGCACAATCAAAAACTCATGCAAAATCATGTCCGGGCTAAAGTCCTGATATGTCATAAAATGCGAGCAAATGACGCCATTCACCGCCAGCGTCGACAACAAATGCCACGCGTTGTACAACCAGTACAGTACCGCCATGATGAGTCCAAACGCGACGATGGGCAGCGGAACGAGCCGGTACACGACCCAGGAAACCGCCACCGTCACAAAATACGTCAGCAGACGATACAGCGTAAGCCGCACGGTTTCCCATTTGCTTGAAAGCAGCGTAATCAACGCGATCGTTCCCGTCGCGTACGGGGACAAGATTCCCAGACTTTTCGAAAGCGCCACCGCGAGAATCGTGCCGGCAGCCAGTTTCAAACCTTGAATGATCGTCTTTCGCGCCGTAATGGAAACCTGCATCGTCATCACCTTCTTCTACCGATTCATATCGTTTTCCGCGTTTCCCCGTCCACCATATCACATATAGGAAAAAAACAAAAAACATTGTACAATAAAAACCATGAAAGTAGAGGAACAAAAATGACCGCCGCAAAATCCGCCGACAGACTCCATTCCCAAATCGCCTTCGCGAAAGAAATCGACAAAGAAAAAACCATCGAGCGCCGCACGCTTTTATCCGACGCTTCCCGCTTTGAAAACGACGCCGAGCACGCCTGGCACGCCGCGCTCATGGCGATTGTTTTAAGCGAATACGCCAACGAGGATATCGACTTGTTCAAAACCGTCACGATGCTGCTGATCCACGACATCGTGGAAATCGACGCTGGCGACACGTACGCCTACGACGAGCAAGGGCAGGCCAGCCATTTCGAGCGCGAGCAAAAAGCGGCCAACCGCCTCTTCGGTCTCCTTCCCGCCGATCAAAAACAGTTTTTTCTTTCCTTGTGGCAGGAGTTCGAAGAGCGAAAGACTCCGGAAGCCAAATTCGCCCGCTGCCTTGACAACTTCCAGCCGACAATGCTCAACGACGCGACCGGCGGCGAAATGTGGAAACGCAACGGGATCAAATTGAGCCAGGTGCTCCAGCGCAACGAGCCTTCCGCCCTCGGTTCCAAAGCGTTGTGGGACTATTCTCTGGAACATTTCATCCGTCCTCACGTGGGAGAAGAGTTGAAAAACGAATAATTTGTTTTCATTGTTTTCAATTTCTTTCATTTTGAGTATAATGAACAAGTAATTTCCAAAAATTGCGTATCATAGAGAGGAAAAGAGAGGTAACCCTATGGCGTTCAAGATCAACCATGAGCTTCCAAGTCCCGACGTCTTGAAAGAGCTCATTCCCATGGATGAGGAATCCAAACAAAAAAAAGCGATCCGCGACGAGCAGATCAAAGATATCTTTACCGGTAAATCCGACAAATTCATTTTGATTGTCGGACCATGCTCGGCCGACAATCCGGAAACCGTTGTCGAATACGTGCATCGCCTTAAAGCGATCGAAGACAAGGTCAGCGACAAAATCCTAATCATTCCCCGCGTCTACACGAACAAGCCGCGCACGACGGGTGACGGCTACAAAGGCATGCTGCACCAGCCCGATCCCAACGAGCCTTCGGACTTGTTGTCGGGCATCATCGCCATCCGCAAGATGCATTTGCGCATCGTGCAGGAAACCGGCCTTTCCGCGGCCGATGAAATGCTGTACCCAAACAACCGCGACTATCTCGACGACTTGCTCAGCTACGAGGCGGTCGGCGCCCGCTCGGTTGAAAACCAGCAGCACCGGCTTGTGGCCAGCGGCGCGGACATCCCGGTCGGCATGAAAAACCCGACAAGCGGCGATTTTTCCGTCATGCTCAATTCCGTGACGGCCGCCCAGCACCCGCACAACTTTATCCATCGCCTGTACGACGTGGAAACGACAGGCAACCCGCTGGCGCATACGATTTTGCGTGGCGGCGTCGACAAATTCGGCACCGCGATCCCGAACTACCACTACGAGGATCTCATCCGGCTGCTGGACGCCTACAAAAAGGCCGATTTGAAAAATCCGGCGGTCATTGTCGACTGCAACCACTACAACTCCGGCAAGAAATACAAGGAGCAAATCCGCATCGCCAAGGAAGTGCTCCATTCCAGAAAGTACAACCCCGAGCTCAAGAACCTCGTCAAAGGCTTGATGATCGAAAGCTACCTCGAGGAAGGCCGGCAGGAAATTGGCGAAGATATGATTCCAGGCAAGTCGATTACCGACCCGTGCCTTGGCTGGGACGACACGGAACAGCTCATTTATGAGATTTACGAGAAATGCTAAGGGCGTTTCTCTTTTTTATTTCGAATAGTGCAAATGGACAAGCTTCCATTGTCCGTCCACTTTTTGAACGACTTGCGTTTCCAGTCCCCGGATGCCGTATGGCTCGCCCGTTTCCCGTTTGACGCACTCTGTATGATACTGGAAAATCACGATCGCCAGATCCTCGGCAACAAAGCGCACTTGAATATCCTCGGCAATCAGCTCGATCCGCTCATACGCGCCCTGAATGCCGCCAATCAAAAAGTCCTCGGTAATCGAATCCAGTCCGCTATACGAATCGGTAATGGAAATGAGCGTGTTGTTTTTTCCGGTCCACAAGCTTTTGAACGCCTCGATGTCCTGGCTGTGGATCGCGTCCTGGTATCGGCGCACCAGCGCGAAAATCTCGTTTTGATCCTTCATATTTTTTCTCCTTCTTTAAATCCATTGTAAAACAAACGTGAACAGCGGAATACTTACAAAAGACAAAAATGTCGACAAAACCATGAGCTGGCCTGCGAATTTCGGATTCTTTTGGTATTTTTCCGCCAAAATGACCGTCGTGGTCGCCGCGGGCATCGCTGTCAGCAGGACGGAAATCTGTTTCGCCAGCGAATGAACCGGCAGCCACCACACGAGCAGAAGCGCCACAGCCGGCAGGAGCAAGACCCGATACACGCTAAAGAGAAAACCGCGCCATGGAAAGAGATCTTTCCAGTCCAAACGACCGACGATCGTGCCGATAATAACCAGACACAACGGCGTCGAGCAGTTTCCCACCATACTGAGCGTCTTCGATACGCCTTCCGGCAAAACGAATCCCGCGCCATACGCCGCCATAACGCCTATGCCAATAAAAATCGAAACGACGCACGGATGGAACAAGATCTTCCGCCAGTCGACGTCTTGTTTTTGGTGTGTACAACGACAACCCGTACGACCACATCAAAACGCGCTGCGGCAACACGCTGATCGACGCGAACAGCAGCCCTGTCGCTCCGTAAAGACTTTGCGCGATGGGCATGCCGATAAAACTCGCGTTCGTCACCATCGTGGCGTACTTCGCGCAAATTTGCTCGCCATTTCCCCACGTTCGGTAAAGAAACCGGTTCAAGATCCAGTACAAGCCTTGGCATCGCGATGGCAAGCACGAACACCTGGCTTGTCGAAACGAGGATCTCGGGCGTCAGCTTCATCTCGAACAAGGAAACGATCGCGCACGGCAACACGATATCCACAACAAAATCCGTCAGCTGCGAAACGGTTTGCGCGTTCAGCATTCCTTTTTTTCAATCCAGATTCCCATTCCCAGCAAGCACAAAATTTCCAGCTCCAAATCCAGCATAATTTCCCTTCTTCCATCAATGTAATCTTTCTTATTACAAAAAGAGGATATCACAGATTATGTGTAACATCAAAAGTTACATTTGATCAAAAAAAGAAAAGAGATCCTTCGATCTCTTCCTAGGGTTTCGCGCCCACCGCTTTCAGCGCCCGATACGTCAGCCAGCTTAACACGCAAGCCACCAAAATACCGCCCAGCACATCCGTCGGATAATGCACGCCCAAATACAAGCGCGACAGGGCGACAACGATCGCGTACGCAAAAAGCGGAATCGTCCATTTTTTTTGTTTGCACCACAAGCTCATCCACGCCAGAGCGAACACCGCCGTCGTGTGGCTGGAGGGAAAGGACGAGCCGCCCGGCACCGGGCCAAGCAGATCGAGGCCCGGAATGGCGATAAACGGCCGGATCCTGGAAAAAAACGGCTTGATCACAAAGGCGTTGCACGCCAGACAAATCGCCAGACTCGCCAACGCGAAAATCGCGAACCTTCTCGTCTTTTTAAAACAAAGCAAAACCACGAACAGCCCCGCTACAAACGGAATCGAGTTCGTGATCCACAACACGATCGTATCCAGGCCGACGTGCCGCACATGGTCTTGCAGCCAAAGCAAGATCCCGCCATCCCAATTCATAAGTATTTACTCCTCCACGCGTAGTAATCCGCGTCTTTCGCCTCGTCGATGCCGTCTTCCCGCGCCACGACGCGAAAGTTCATCGTAGGAAACAGCGCCCGAAATTCCGGTACGGACAACGCGGCATGCCAGTTTGGATGCACCGTCAGCAGCTTATCCTCCTTTTGGCGAACAAGGATCGGCTGCTCGACCATCCGCACGACTTCTCCTTCGCCAAGCGCGCGCAAAGCCTGCTCGCACGATAAAATTTCAATTTGACTCATAGAGACAGAATACCACAATCGCCACGCGTTCGCATCTGTTAACAAATTTTCAAATTTTTTTTATCGAAATTGAAAATGTTCGTTCAATCGCAAGCAAAATCCCCTCATTTTTTTCGGTTTTCGCCTATAATGGAACCGTAAACGAAGTGGTTTACATTCACTCATCTAGGATGGAGCGTTGCAGCGTTCCATCTTTTTCTTCGCGCCTACGCCTGCTGCTTTTGTGCTTCTTCCAAAAAGAAACGGCACGCGTCCGCCGGCACGACGAAATCGTACGTCCATGGATCGAACACCAGACCGGCGCATTGCGGATCGCTGCCGGCGATTTGCATCAGCTTCTGGAGCGGGTAGGCGATGACGTTCGTACGCGAGCCGGCCTTCTCGGCATACACGCTGCGCGTAAACACCGGCACATAGTGGGCGCCTTCCTGTCCCGCGCGCACCGTTTTGATCGTAAAGCCGGACAGCTCCCCGTTTTGATCCAAGTTGTTCCGAACGGGCACGACGCCTTCGCCGCCCGCTTTCGCCATTAAAAATATTTGTTCAAGGACCGTGTACGGCGCGCCCAGTTTTCCTGCGGCGATCCATTCCCGCACCCGCTGTTCAAAAGTCGGATAGGCGATCTTTTCGATGTGGGTCCGGATTTCCTGTTCATTGTCGTTCATCATTAAAACCTCGTTTCTTTTTCCATTATAAAACAAAAAGAGGAGTGAATGGAATCACTCCCCGCCGCCTTTTTAGCAGTCGTAATCAATAAGCTCCTGGAAGTTGGCCTGGCTGTTTTGGCAAACCGGACATTTGAGCGGTGCTTCCTCCGCTTCGCAAATATATCCGCACTTCAAGCACATCCATTTTACTTTGTGGTCGCGTTTGAACACCGTTCCGCCCTGCACTTCGTTGAGCATCGTTTGATACCGGTCGCGGTGATGGTGCTCGATCTCGCCGACTTTGCGGAACAGCTCCGCCATTTGCGTGTTGCCTTCCTCTTCGGCTTCTTTGGCAAACGTGTCATACATCGTTTCCCATTCGTAATTCTCGCCGGCCCAGGCGTCCGTCAGATTTTGAACCGTTCCCGGAATCTCGCCGTCGTGAAGCGCCTTGAACCACATTCTCGCATGCTCGTTTTCGTTGGCCGCGGTTTCATTGAAAATATCGTAAAGAACCCGATATCCGTCTTTGAGCGCCTGTTGCGCGTACCACTGGTATTTTGTGTACGCCATCACTTCGCCGGCCAGAGCCGTCTGCAAGTTCTTTAGAGTTTTTTCCCCTTTTAAGTTGACAGTAAACATATTTGATTACCTCCGTTCCTTTTTATTTTATGCCTTTCGGTTTCCCGGTACAAAAGAAACGACCAGCTTCTTAGTCGCTGGTCGCCCATGATGGCATCTCTTTCCCTCTGCGCACAAGGATCGCTTTCTGGAATTGAGTCTGATTCAAAAACTGTAGGATCTTTTCCGTTTCCTGCTCGGTGCATCCGACCAGAAGCTTCACTTCGCAATCTTTTTTCAAAATATCCGCCGAAATGGCGATCGCCTCCACCCGGTTGGCTTTTCCGGATCCTTTGAACAAGTCGATCGGACTTTGATCCGATCCCACGCTGTCCGCCAAAAATCCATAGTCAACCGGATATACGAGATTGGAATATTTAAAATGTGTCGATCCTTTGGGCCTGTCGATCGTGCACGTGCACGACAGGAGCAGTGTGTCGAGTTTTTGCCAAAAATATACATTGTTCTCTAACGCTTTCATAAAGACCTCCATTGATATGCCGGTTTCATTATTATACATCTTTATTGAAAGATTTACATGTGTTTTTGAAATGTTTTTTCAAAAATAATCCGCGAACAACACGCCTTGCGGCCGGACGCAGCGCGCGATCATCGGCCAAAGCTTCGCGTCCGCCTCGACGCGCCCGCGATCCCGGTCCAGATCGAACACGCCAAAAAACAACTTCACGAACACTTCGATATCCATACGGGCCGTTGGCTCTTCTGTGCGGAACACCTTCTTCACCTTCGTGTGCCCTTTTCGATGCTCCACCTCGTATATGCCAACGTTCCATGGCGCGTACCGGTCGCTGCGAATCTCGATAGCGAACTTCGCCTTGCGGGCGAACGGATACGAGCGCAAAAACGCCTCCACGTCCACGACACGCGCCATCATGCCCCGCTGAAACCGGATCGTGGTTTCCGGGCTGGCGTCCTCTAAAATATCGACAATCTCATCCAGTCCCTGACAGCACGAATAGGCGATCGTGTCCACGCCTTCCTGCTCGCGCAGCTGGGCCAGAAACGCGCGCAGCACCGGCTCCTGCCCGACGATTTCAAAAATAGACAGCGTCCGCTTTTCCAAGTCCTCCAAATACGCCATGTAGCCGACCGGCTCGTCGTCTTCGTACGCGATCCAAAACCGGTACGGCTTGCGCAAATGAAACTTATACTCTTCCCACCATGGCTCGCGCGCCATCAGCCCGCGCGCCCGGTTGGCGCGTCTGGCGTACAAATCGTGCACGATTGGCGCGGCCTGCGCCCAATCCACCTCTTCGATGCGATACGTGTGGTCGAAGCGCGGCAAATCCCGCTGGACGATTTGAAAATCCAGCATGTCGAACACTTTCTCGTAGCCAAACCGGCGGTAAAACCGATAGGAAAACGGCGCCAAATACGACAGGACGCATCCCTTTTCATGCAGTTTTTTAAAGATCGCGCTCATCAAATCGTCGATTCGATGCTGGTGCTGAAAATTTTCGGACGTCGCCACGAAACCAATGCCCGCCATCGTATACGGCGTCCCAAAAAAGTCGATCGTATACGGCGTGGCGATAATTTGGCTTGCCAGCGTTTCGTCTTCGAACGAGCCAAAAGAATCCGAATGCGCGACAAGCAAGTCGAAGCGCGCCTTCATCGCTTCCGGCGTGTTCCACGGGAATCCTTCGCAAATCAAATCGAGCTGCGCCTTCCGGTCTTTTTCGTTCAATTCTCTTACGTATTTCATTGTATCCTCATTTCTATATGATGCCGACTTTCAAAAAGTCCTCGTTTCCTTCGAGCAGTTTGTCGATGACTTCGCCAATCCCGTTTTCGTCGTTGGTTTTCGTCACGACATTGGCCGCCGCTTTGGCGGTATCCATCGCGTTGCCCATCGCCACGCCGATGCCCGCTTTCGCCAGCATTTCCACATCGTTTTCCGCGTCCCCGAACGCCATGACGTTTTCCATCGTATAGCCTAGCTTGCGGGCGATCTTGTCAAGCGCCGACGCCTTGGAAACGCCTTTCGGCATGATTTCCAGCCATTCCGGCCCCACAAGCAGCACGTCGTAGTCCTTCAGGTCCGCCTTGAGATTGTCGAGGTTTTTATCGAAAAACGACGCCGAATGCACGAGGCACACTTTGTTGATGTCCTGCGTCAAGGTAATGTCTTTGTATGGCAAGTCGATAAAGTTGCGGTGGCTCGCCCCCGCTTTCAGCCCGTAGTCGGCCGGCTCGCCGCGCACGATGGTTTTCACCGTTTTTTTAATTCGTCCCAGCCGGGAAATGTAGCTGTAAAAATCGTACCCGCAGCAAAAGATGCCTTCCACATTGTACTTCCGGCACACTTCCTGGATCTTCAATCCGTCTTCCGGCAGCAGAACATCGTCCAAATCGTATTCTTTTTTTTCAAAATCATACAAGATCTGCCCGTTGACGAGCGCGAGAAAATGCGGACCTTGTTCCAGCCCGAGCGGCTCGTAAACAAACCGGCAGCCGTTTTTATCGCGTCCGGAAGCAATCACGATGTGCATGCCCGCCTGTTTGGCTTTTTCAATCGCCGCCAGCGTTCGCGGGTCGATTGTCTTTTGCGAAGTAAGCAGCGTGCCGTCTAAATCAAAAGCAAGAATATTGATCATAGTTGTTTTTTTTCCTTCTTCTTCCTGTTGTCCATTTCATTATACCGCATTGCCAAAAAAAAGCGCCCGGAATCGGGCTTCTTCTTTGTCGTCCTCAATACGTTTCAAACGCCTTGCGCAAGCGCTCCTCGTCGCAGCCGGCCGCCAGACCGACCATAAGCAGGATCCGCGCCTTGTGCGGCGAAAGCCGGTACGCCGGAATCGTTTTGCGCAGCGGGTCGAACACATCCGAGTCAAACACCGCGCCCTCCAAAATCCGGGAGGCGCGCACGACGACGCACGACGTCTCGTTCGTTTCCAAAACGCGGCGGATCGAATCGGGATAATTGCCCGAGCCGCTTCCCGCCAGCACGACCCCGTCATTGTGCGCGAGCATCCACTCCAACAGTTTCGGGTCGCAGTCCGCGTGCACATAGTAAATGGATACCTTGGGCAGCGTGTCGTACTCCAGCGTGGAAAACTCGCTTTGATACGTATGCATCCGATACGGCATATTCTGCAAGTACACTTTCTCGTCCCGCATATAGCCTAGCGTTCCAAACTCGCCCATTTTGAAGGCGTCGGTTTTGATGCTGTTGGTCTTCGTGATGTCCCGCCCCGAATAAATCGTGTCCGAGAACACCGCCAGCACGCCCGCGTCGCTCGCTTGCGGATGGGTCGCCAGCGCCACCGCTTCGTACAAATTCATCGGCCCATCCGCGCTGGTGGCCGTCGCCGGACGCATGGCGCCCGTCATCACGACCGGTTTGCGAATATCCAGTGTCAGGTTCAGGAAGTACGCCGTTTCCTCAAACGAATCCGTGCCATGCGTGATGACGATACCGTCGATGGAGTCGTCATGACCAAGCGCGTAACACAAATTCCGCAGCTCGACCCAGTCCCGGGCGGTAATGTCGTTGGAGTCTTTTTGGTACAGGGAAATCAAATGCAGCCTGGCCAGCTCGTTGATTCGCGGAATGCTGGCGATGATCGAATCCACGTCGATTTCCCCCGCCTTGTAGGCCGAGGCGCTGCCTTGACCCGCAATCGTGCCGCCGGTGGCGATAATCGCGATCGTTTTCATAGGCTAGGATTCCAAATAATCCCAGACGCCGGTCGTTTCCGCGCTGTCCCAGTCGATGGACGAATCGACATCCCACAAGCTCATCGTCTGGTTTTGCGGATCGTAGCCGATGGCCGCCTGTTGCACCACGCCCTTCTCGATCGTGTAAATCGTCGGGGTGTATAAAAAATAAGGAAACAGGGCGAGAAACTGCTTGCCATCCTCGTTTTCCGACACAAGCGTCAAATCGTCTTCCTTTTCACGCTTGAAATCAAAATCCGTCACATCCAGCACGTACACGGTTCCGTCGTGATCCTTTTTCGTTTCGTCCACATAGTCGTTGAGTTCCTGGCAAAACGGACAGTTGTCCCGCTCCACCAGCAGCTTGAACGATTCCTTTTTTTCGATTTTCTCGTTCAATTCCGCCATCGTGACCGGCTCTTCCTGAAAATCCTTTTTGGCCGCGCAAGCCGTCAGCGCGAAACCGAGCACGAGCACAAGCGCTCCCGCCACGATTTTTTGTATTTTTTTATTCATCTTTGATCTCCTCGATTCCTCTAATGAGTTTGCCCACTGAAAACGCGAGCGCCTCCAGCTTTTCCTTTCCGCACGACAGCGCGGTCTGAAAGTCCATGGCCCGGTCCGCCGTCGAAAAAATGCCGATGACGCCTTCCTTGTAGAGGGGCTCGTAGCCCGCGCCCAGCGCGCCGCTCAAGCACACCACCGGCACGTGGCGGCGCGAAGCGACCTTGGCGATGCCGTACGGCACTTTTCCATACAAGGTTTGGGCGTCGGTCTGTCCTTCACCGGTAAAAACGAGGTCGGCCTTGTCGAGCGCGTCCGGAAAGCGGGCGTAGTCCATGCACACCTCGATGCCGGGGCGCATCGAGGCCCGGAACACGCCCAAAAGCACTCCGCCGATGCCCCCGGCCGCGCCCGAGCCTTCAAACGCGTCCATGTCGACGTGAAACGTCTGGTCGATTTTTTGATTGTAGTGGGCCATGGCGGTGTCGAGCCGCTTCATTTGCGAAGGGAAAATCCCCTTTTGCCGACCAAACGTGTACGTCGCCCCGTTTTTTCCGAGCAGCCGGTTTTTCACGTCGCACGCCACGATCAGCTCGACGTCGCGATCAAACGAAAATCCCCGTTTGTCGATAAAGGCGATGCGTTCCAGATTGTAAGCGTTGGGCGACAGCAGCTGGCGCTGGGCATCGTAAAATTTGGCGCCAAACGCCTTCAGGATCCCCATTCCGCCGTCGTTGCTTCCCGAGCCGCCCAAACCGATGATCATCTTCCGGCACTTGCGCCGCAAGGCGTCCTTCATAAGCAGCCCGACGCCAAACGACGACGCGGCCAGCGGATTGCGGTCCGCGCGCTCGTACAAGTTGAGCCCGATGCAGCTAGCGACATCCAGAACGGCGAGTTTTTGCTCCTCATTCCAGGCGTAGCGGGCTTTGATGCGCCGTCCGAGCAAATCCACGGTTTCGACTTCCACCATTTTGCCGCGGATGTAGCCGCACAGGACTTGCGCGAAGCCTTCCCCGCCGTCCGCCATCGGATACGTTTCGACGCGCCACTTTGGATTGGCGGTCCGCAATCCTTTTTTCATACATTCGCATGCCTGCTCGCTTGACATACATCCTTTGAATGAGTCGCAGGCGATTAAAATATTCATAGTTCTATTTTACTTCTCCGCTTCGGGAAATCAATCGTAAGTTCGCATGTTGGCCATCCTTTTCCACATTCGTTTCCTCCCTGGCGATTTTTCCCGTTGGAATCACAGGAACAATGATTTATAATGGAAAAAATAAAAGAAAGGAACACACATCGTTTTGATGTCTGGAAGCAATATACTATGGATAAAAAACATATCGTGATCGCGGTGACCGGCGGGATCGCGGCATACAAGGCGTGCGATTTAGTGAGCCGGCTGACGAAAAAAAACTATGAAATCAAAGTCGTCCTCAGCGCTCACGCGATGGAATTCGTGAATCCAATCACGTTTGAGGCACTTTCCCATCACAAATGCGAAACCTCGCTGTTCGACAAGACGAACGAGGATCCGATCGCCCACATCACCCTGGCCAAGTGGGCGGACGCGTTCGTCATCGTTCCGGCGACCGCGAACATCCTCGCCAAAGTCGTGTATGGCATAGCGGACGATCTCGTTTCCACAACCGCGCTGGCGTGCCACACGAAAAAAATGATCTGTCCGGCCATGAACGTGCATATGTACGAAAACGAGGTTACCCGGCAAAACCTGAAAAGAGCCAGAGAGCTGGGCTGGCACATCGTGGAGCCGGAAGAAGGCATGCTCGCCTGCCAGGATGTCGGCAAAGGAAAGCTCGCCTCGGTCGACTCGATCGCGGAGGCGATCGACCAGTTGTTCTCTCCCCGGATTTTGGAAGGGAAACGGGTCCTGGTGAGCGCGGGACCGACGCAGGAGGCGCTGGATCCGGTGCGCTTTATTTCCAACCACTCGTCCGGAAAACAAGGTTTCGCGATCGCGAAAAAGGCGCGCGATCTGGGCGCGCGGGTCACGCTCGTGCATGGACCGGTCGATTTGGCGGCGCCCGAGGGGGTCGACACCGTACCGGTGCGCAGCGCGCAGGACATGTTTGAAGCGATACAGGCCCGCCACGCCGAGCAGGACTATATCATTATGGCGGCGGCGGTGTCGGATTATCGTCCAAAACGCGTCCATGAGCAGAAAATGAAAAAAAAGGACGATGAAATGGCGGTCGAGCTTGTGAAAAACCCGGATATTCTCGCCTGGCTTGGCAACCACAAACCAAAAGGGCAGATTCTTTGTGGTTTCGCGATGGAAACGGAAAACCTGGAACAAAACGCGAAGGAAAAGCTGGCGAAAAAACACTGCGACCTCCTGGTGGCCAACAACTTGTTTACCAAAGGAGCCGGTTTCCAGACTTCGACCAACGTCGTCACGATCTTCTTTCCGGACGACAAAGTCGAGCTTGGCACGCTGACGAAGGAGGAAGTGGGCGAAACCATTTTGAAAACGATGAAAACACTGGAGGAAAACGCATGCTAGTAGCCATCGACGTAGGAAATACAAACATCACGATCGGCGTCTTCAAACACGACGATCTGATTGCCAATTATCGGCTGACGACTAAGATTCGCCGGACTTCCGACGAGTACGGTTCCAGTCTTGTCAACTTTTTGACCGCGGCGGGCATCGACCTTGACGACGTGCACAACGTCATCGTTTCCAGCGTCGTTCCCAAGATCATGCACTCCTTTCGCAACGGCATCATCAAGTTTCTCGACATCGACCCGATCATTGTCGGCCCGGGTATCAAAACGGGCATCAGCGTCCAGCTTGAAAACCCGAAAAGCGTCGGCGCGGACCGGATCGCGGATTGCGCGGGCGCGTACCACGAATATGGCGGACCGGTGCTGGTCGTCGATTTTGGCACGGCCACGACGTACGACTACGTCACGAAGGAAGGCCACTTTAAAGCGGGCGCGATTGGCGTAGGCATCGAGTCGGGCGCCAACGCCTTGTGGGGCCAGACAGCGCAGCTGCCGGAAGTGGAAATCAAACGGCCGGATACGATTTTAGCCAAAAACACGCAGGCGGAAATGCAGGCCGGCATCTTCTACCAGTTTCTGGGCGGCTTCGAACTGACCGTGAAGCAGTTCAAAAAGGAATTGAAGGAGGATTTCAAGGTCATCGCGACCGGCGGTTTGGGGCGCGTGATTTGCGACCACACCGACTTGATCGACGTATACGATCCAAACCTGATTTTTAAAGGTCTGAAGCTCATTTACGAAAAAAACAAGGATGCCAAATCCGCTCCAAAAGAATAGGCAAAGCGCGTCACGGGCGCGCTTTTTATGTGGCTTAACCGGGTCGAAGATTTGTATACTTGCGCGTAGTATACTCGTAAGTATACAAATTTCTTTCACGCAGGGATCCTGCAATCAAAAAGTCGATTTCACATTTTCTCTCTTCTCGGGAGGCAATCGAATAATCAATAAAGCTGCTTTTCCGCATTTCAGAACAAAAAAAAGGCGAAAATATTCGCCATTTTACCGTTTCTCGATTTCCTTGATCTTTCCATACAGCATCGTGTTGATCGGGGCCGAAACGCCCGCTTTTTTCGCGATATCCATAATCGTTTTCGCGAACAAGTCAACTTCCGTCTTCCGTCCGGCCAGCACATCCTGCGCCATGCTTGGCATCGAATCCGGATCGAGGCGCGCGATCGCGTCCTCCCAGCTTTCGATTTCCGCATCCGAAATACGAACGCCTTGGGTCGCGAGCACATCCCGCGTTTCCTTCATCGTGTCGACAAAAAGCCGATGGAGCTCTAGATCCCGCATGACCTTTCCATACGTCGCGCGATGGATGGCGCACACCTGGTTGATGCCGCAATTCAGCATAAGCTTAGAATACTGGTCGTGGACGATATCGCTCGAGGCGACATACGGAAACCGGATTCGTTCAAAAAAATCCACCAGCGCTTCGAACGCCCTCTTCTGGCTCTTTTGCTCCATGCCGATGACAAGCTCTCCCGTGCTGGAATACGTCAGCTCGCCATCATGGTAGCGGGCGTCCATTTTCTGGGAAATGGCGCGAATGACCGGCTGCGAAAACGCGCGCATGAGCGTTTCGTCGCTTTCGATGCCGTTTAGACAGGAAACCAAAATCGTGTCCGGCTTCAAAAACGGTTTGATTTGCTCCATCGCGTCCGCGAAGCCCGAAGCTTTCGTGGCGATCAATACGAGATCGACCGGATACGCGTCGGCCGGGCTGACATACCGCTCCGTCTTTTTCACGCCGTTGACGACGTAATCGTTTTGCTGGTAGCGCGCCTTCCGGTCTTCATCGCACAAAAACGCGAACCGGTCGCCAATCTTTTCCTCGATAAGCGTGCCAAACAACCCGCCGACCGCGCCCCGGCCAACGACAAGCACCTTTTGAATCGCGTCCATGTCAGTCCCCTTCCGGGCGGTTTGGATTCACGATCCGCTCGAGAACGAACCGTCCGTCCTCGAATGTGTACTCGAGCACGCAGCAATTATAAAACCGTTCCGTCTTTTTCACCTTGGCGTCCTCTTCCCACTGCCGGTAAAAGTTGGCGATCGCCCCGCCATGCGAAACCACGAGCACGCTTTCGTGGCCCTCCTGCTCCATCAAACGGGTCAGCGTCTCGCTCATACGCTTTCCAACCTGGGCGCGCGTCTCCCCGCCGCCATATACCGCGAAAAACGTGTCGTATTCCTCCAACGGCGGATTGAGCGCTTCGCTTTCCCCGTCAAACTTGCCAAAATTCATTTCCTTCAATCCTTTGAGCCGGACGTACGGCAGCGACGTCACGAGTTCGAGCGTGTCGCTGACGCGCTCCGAAGTCGAGCACGCCGCGTCGGTAAAGACGATGCCGTTTTCGTCAAACCACGCTTTCGCCTTCAACGCCTGCGCCTTTCCTAGCTCTGTCAAAGGCGAATCGGTCCAGCCCTGGATCTTTTTCTTCTCGTTGAACATCGTCTCGCCATGCCGCATCAAATACAGTTTTTTCCTCATAACACAAATTTCTCCTTTTCCGTTTGCACGAACCGGACCAGCTTCATATCGTAACCGTCGATTTCGTATTCGAGAATGCAGCCGTTGCGAAAATCGCGCGGATCCTCGATTGTCTCGTCTCTTGGCAAAGAGCGGAACAAGCCCGAAACCGGGATACCGTGGCTCACGCACAACACGCACTCATGATCGGGCTGGGCCATGATTTGCACGATCGTTTTGTACGCGCGCACGATCGCCTCTTCCATCGTCTCGCCGCCGACCGTCTTGAAATACGTCGCCATGTCGCCCGATGGAATATCGGCGTGGAAAGCGCCATCGTACCGGCCAAAGCTCATTTCACGCAAGCCGGCCGTCGTGAACCGGGGAATATCGTATCCGGCGGTGATGAGGCACATCGTGTCGATCGCGCGCTGCAAATCGGACGCGTAGGCGTGGTCGAAACGAATGCCGTGTTCGTCAAAATACGCCCGGACCTTGCGCGCCTGCGCCTTTCCCTTTTCGGTCAGGGGCGAGTCGCTCCATCCCTGGCATCGCTTTTGCACGTTGAATTCGGTTTGTCCGTGACGGACAACATACACTTTCTTTTTCATAATTTTATTATAAAGAAAAAGAAAAAAATTTTCAGAAAAACATTGCTTGATGCGAACTCCAAGGAATATGATGAAAATACCAAAAATATGATAAGGAGAAAGGTTGAACTTATGGAAAAATCAAAAGTGTATTTCACCAAAGACACCGGTTCGAAAAGCCTTGTCCGCCTGTACGAGACGCTGGGCAAGGAGCTGACAGGCAACGTGGCCGTCAAGCTGCATTCGGGCGAAAAAGGCAATCAAAACTTTTTGCGGCCTGAATTTGTAAAGCCCATCATCGACAAAGTGAACGGAACCGTTGTCGAATGCAATACGGCATACGGGCACGACATGGGCGGACACCGCTTCAACACGGAAAGCCACCGCCGGGTTCTCAAAGAGCATGGCTGGACGGAAAACTTCGATGTCGACATTCTCGACGCCGAGGGACCGGACCTCGTTCTCGACGTGCCAAACGGCAAGATCCTCAAGGAGAACTATGTCGGTAAGGACATCGACAAATATGGATCCCTGCTCGTTCTTTCCCACTTTAAAGGGCACCCGATGGGCGGTTTTGGCGGCGCGCTCAAACAGCTCTCGATTGGTGTCGCCTCCTCGGATGGAAAATGCTGGATCCATTCGACCGGCAAATCCAAAGATATGAAAGACTGCTGGGAAATCCCGATCGAGCACGACGAGTTTCTGGAAGCCATGGCGGACGCGGCGCAAACCGTCCACAACTACTTCAAAGACCATGTCGTCTATATCAACGCCCTTGTCAATTTGTCGGTGGACTGCGACTGCTGCCACGTGGCGGAAGATCCTTGCATGAAAGACATCGGTATCATGATCTCGACCGATCCGGTCGCCATCGACCAGGCGTGCCTGGACATGGTGTACAATTCGACCGATCCGGGACGCGATCACCTCGTGGAGCGCATCGAGTCCAGAAACGGACGCCACACCGTGGACGCGGCGGCCGCACTCGGCTTTGGAACGAAGGAGTACGAGCTGATCGACATCGACAAGTAAAAGCTTCCCTGACGCCAACCGGCGTCTTTTCTTTTGATTGCGCTTTCAATTTTCAGGATAAATAAAGTAAACGCTTACTTTTATATTGTTGAATTTTTTTTATGTATTTCCCTTTGACTTTTCGAAAAAAAGGACTATATTGAGGATGTTCAAAGGAGGAACAAACCATGAAATTCAACAAAATCAACAAAATGAAATCCGATGAAATGATCAAACGATATATGAGCTCGAGAACGAGCGACTTTGACTGGAGCATGCCTTCCAGCATTCGGCCGGCTAAATCCAACGTTCAGCTTGGTGCCGTTCAAAAGGCCGTTTTGAACGAGTCCGGCGTGCTTCATTAATTTTCCCCAACGCCTTCGGGCGTTTTTTTGTCCAAAACACGAAAAAAAACAGCCCTCTTTTATGGCTGTTTGGCCAGACGTTTTGCCGCCCGAAGCAAAAGAAGCTGCCGCTCTTTTTTAAAATGGATCGCGTCCATGAACGAGGCGCCTTTTAAAAGCCATTCCACTTCTTTTCCGGCTTGTTTTTGGTGCTGATACACGTTGGCGATTTCCACAAACAGCTCCGCGCAGCGCAAGCCGTTCGCGTACGCCTTTTTCAAAAAAGCCTTGGCTGGCGTGTAGCGCCGGCGCTTGCGCGCCTCAATGGCTTTCGTAAGATAAAACCGGTACGCCAGGCCGCGCTCGTAATCCGCCAGATCGAATGGCTTCGCGGCTTCGATCTTCAGCTTTTGCGCAAACGGAACCGGTTTCGCCTCCTTCTGCGTATACGAAGACGTCAAAACGGTTTCGCGCAGCCGCGGTCTAATCTTCTCGTACGTCTGCTTCTCAATGCCATACATCCACTCGACACGCCGGCTTTCGTCCTCGAACGGACATTCCATCTCCTTTTGGATCGAGGCTTGAATATACGGCTTAAAATACTCCAGCTGGCCGATCTCATCCAAAGAAAGCCGAAACAAGCCGTACTCGCATTCTTTCTGATTGGCAAACGTCCACGTCCAGGGACATTGTTCCAGCAAATCCGCGTTGGCTAAAAGGGAAAACGAGTCGCCCGCGCATACAAAGCTGCATACCGGCCTTCCTTTCGCGCGCACCGTGACGACCGAGCTGCCGCTCTTGCCAACGCCCCAGTCCGCCTCGCCCATGGAAACAATGGCGGACACGATTTCCAGCTCACGCTTCGAAAGCACTTGTGACACGTTTTTGACATGCCTTTTCAAAGACGCCTGATCACTCATCAACCGGGCGAGAATGTGTCCGCACGCCACGGCGTCATCCAAAGCCCGGTGATGGTTTTCCAGTTCGATGGCCAGCTCCTCGCAAACGACGTTGAGCGCGTGTCTTGACATGTGCGGCAGCAGCTTTTGCGACAAGTCGACCGTATCCAAGTATCGAATCGTCGCCGAGTAGCCGAGCCGCTCCAGCGTGGCCTTCAAAAACGCCGTGTCAAAGCCTGCGTTGTGGGCGACCACGATTTCCTTTCCTTCCAGCGCGCCGCCCAAAAACCGGACAAACTGTTCCCACACCTCTTTTTCCGGTGGCGCGGTTTGCACCATTTCGGATGTGATGCCGGTCAGTTCGGTAATAAACGGCGAAACGGTTTCAACCGAATGAACGAGCGAGGAAAACGTCTTTGCCGGCTTCCCGTTTTCAAAAAAGCAGGCGCCAATTTCGATGACGCGCCCGTTTTGGCTGTCCCGGCCATCCGTTTCAAAATCAATAGCGACAAAACAATCCGCGATCTTGTCCAAATCCAGCGGATATTGTTTCATACTCCTTCGTGATACAAATGGTTTCATACCGCCATTATACACCTACACGATTTTTAATAAAATTTTCTACTCCATCTCCATCCACTCCCGCTGCCATTCGACAAGCTCGCGCAGCGATTCCACATCTTTGTCGTCCAAGGTCCGCGTTCTCGTCTCGATGACGCACCCCAGCAAAAACCGGTACACGTCCCTTTTGCGGCGCGCTTCACTTTGATGGCGCAGCGTCTTCAAGGTGCGGTGGATGTTTTTACGCCTCGAACGAAGTAAATCCTCCACCAGCGTCAATCCGGCTTTTGTCCATGGATCGCTGGCGTTTGGAAAAAGCATTGACAGCTCCTCTTGGGCCCGCCTGGTTTCGCCAAGCAAAAAATATCCCATCGGCAGCAATCCAAAGTTGCCATCCAAAAGCGTTTCCTTCGTCCGGTTTTCCTCGATGAGCGCGCACCCTTGCGCGAACTCCTTTTGCTGGAAAGCGATCCAGATCCGCTGGTTCACAACTTCCCGCCAAGAAACACCCTCCGTCTTTTCCAGTTGATCCAGCTGGCGTTTGGCTTCTTCATACGCGCGCATCGAACACAAAAAGCACACCGACTGCATCGTGGCATCCGCGGCCCGGTTCCACTGGTTTTGTTCCACAAACAGCGCTTTCGCCTTTTGCGTGAGGCGCAGTCCCTCCAAAGGATGACGGGCGCCGATTTCCCGCTGACCGAGCCACAACAGCGCCAGCGCCTCGACTTTCCGGTCGCCGCATTGGCGGGCGAACCGCAAGCCGATTTCCAGCAGCTTTCGGGCCTCCCGTCCATCCGTGTTCCAAATTTGGTCGTAGCCAGCCACCGTGTAAAAGAGCGCCAGCTCCCGCTCCTCCAACACGTCGTAATCCTGTTCAATGGCTTCAAACCGCTCGCGCCACGCCTTTTTGTCCTTTTCATAAAACGGTACATCCAACACAAAATCGAGCAGCTGACGGTGGAAATACCCGTAGTCTATCGTTTGATTTCCGGTTTGGATCTCATTGGCTTCTTCCTTGTTCCGTGTGTAAATGGCGTTCCGCGCTTTTGCGATTTGCCCTTTCGCTTCGTCCAGACGACTCCAATCGTCGTCAAAGGGAATTTCGTATCGTTCCATAAAGCGTTGAAACAACGACTCGTCAACGATTCGGGTTCCTTTCTCCATTTGGAACCACGTCGTTTTCGAAACCGAAAGATCACCGGCCACGTTTTCGAGGGAAAATCCCCGTTTTGACCGCAACGTCCGCATGAGCGCGCCTTGAATGCGGCTTTTCTCGTTTTTTCCAGTCTTCAACATTCCTGAATATCCTTTCCTTGAGAAAATACATCCCCATTATAAAATGATTTCAAACGAGAAAGGAAGTCTCTCTATGATTCGTCGACTGTTTTTTCATCAAAAACACCTGCTCGCGCAAATTTTTTTCTGGCTCGTGCTGGCGGCCGTCGTGGAACTCGGAAGCGCCGTCGTGTTCGGCTTGCTCATCGACCACATCGCCGATTTGAACCACCTTCGCTTTTACGCGATATGCGCCGGGTTCATCGTTTTGCATTTCATCGCCCAGTACGGCCGGGAGCGGATCATGGAGAAAGCGAAGCGCCAGACGCGGGTGACTTTGCTCGAGGGCGCGATCCAGGCGTACCTGGCCGAGTCGAACACAACGTTTCACCAAACGGAATTGAACGCCTACTTGAACAAGCTGTCCACCCAGATGGACACACTCATGGACCAGTACATGACGCCGTTATTGAAGGCGATGGGGCTGGCCGTCAACTTCGTGTTTGGCTGCGTGTACTTTTTTACCCTTTCCCCGCTGATTCTTGGCTTTTTACTGGCGGGCAGTATCGTCATGGTCGGATTCAACGCGCTGTTTCAAACGAAGCTGAAGGCGAGCCAGCAGGCGGTACTCGACCAGCAAAGCCAATGGCTGGCCCGCATCCAGGCGATGTACCACAACTTTTCGGTCATCAAAAACTACGATTTAGAAAAGCGGGAACAAACCATGTTGCGAAAGACGATTCACGCCGGCGCTGACGCGGTGTACGCCAATCATCTTCTTCTAGCCAAACTGGACGCGATCAATTTCGAGATCGGCTACATGTTGTTTTTCGGTCAGGTGTTTTTGTGCGGACTCTTGCTGCAAAGCGGCGCGGCGGCCGGGCTGGCGGTCAGCGCGATGCAGGTGTCCAACACGATCACGAATCCGGTCATCAACTTTTCGACAATTCGCAACCGGCTCGTGTCCAACGCGCCGATTCTGGCCTCGTTTTTGGTGTTGCGCGATCGAGCGGTTTCCTCTTCCATTCCAAGCGAGGATCCCGATTCTATCCCGGTTCAAATCGACAAGCTCGCCATCCAGGGCAAGACGATTCTTCACGACATCGACTTTACGCTTCGCGCCCGGGAAAAGGTCATGATCGTCGGCCCGTCGGGCTGCGGCAAGACGACGTTGTTCAACGTGCTCAAAGGCGACATCGCTCTTGATCCGCCACTGCCCGACTTTCACGCGTATTGTTCGATCGTCGAGCAGGACGCGCCTTTGTTTCCGGGCAGCGTGGCGGACAACATTTGTCTGGATACACCACGCGACGAAAAAAGGCTCGCCGAGGTTTTGGATCTGGTCGGCCTTTCCTATTTGGACCCAAACCAGAGGCTTCGCTTGGATCACGACGTGCTTTCGGGTGGCGAACGCCAGCGCATCCAGCTGGCCCGGGCGTTGTATCAGCGACGGCCCTGGCTTTTGCTGGACGAAGCATTTTCCGCGCTGGACACGCAAACAACCGCGACCATCGAACGCGTGTTTCTAGAACGTTCCGATTTGGCGATGGTTTCCATTTGCCACAAGCCGGTTACGGCCAATATGGAGCTTTACGATGCGATCGTATTCATGGAGCGTGGAACGATCCAGCGTGTGCAAAGAAAAGAAGATTGAGAAAAGGAACTCAGGCTTCGTTTCCGATTTGCTCGTGGCCTTGAAATGAAAAAGAAATCCGATTTCACGAAACGGATTTCTTTTTCTATACCTCCCGCACCAAAAACGCGCAATTTACACTTTTTCAAGGGACTTTTTAATTTCTGCGCAAAAAAGGACGGCTCGCACTGTCCCAAAGTATCTATTCCGCTTTCACAAACGTAAAGAAATCCAGCGCCTCGATCAAATCAAAGATTTCCTCCTCGCTCGCGTCGACATGCCCAAGCAAGTTGCGCTGGCCGTCGTTTTTCATCGGCTTCAGCACGATTTGCACTTCGCCCGCATAATGGCGCAAATGATCGTTCACGATGACGACGTCGCCGCGCTCAAACATCGGCTTGTCGCAAATTCGCGGTTTGATTTCCTCTTTGCCGCACGCCATCCGGCTCAACCGGGAACGCAGCATATAGTTCAAGCAATCACCCAGATCGGCGTGAAAGCCAAAGTACAACCGCTCCTTTTCCGCCTCGCTCAATCCTTCTTCCTCGTGAATCAAAAACGGAATGCGGACGAGCTGTTCTTTCGGCACGGCTTTGCCATGCATCGCGTACATGCCGCGTAAAGCGCGCGCCATTTTCGGATCCACTTCTTTTAAAGAAACCGTCGCCTTGTCCAAAACCCGCGCCACGGCTTCCAGCTCTTGCTCGCTGGCGAACGCGTTGCCAAACAGCGCCAGGTCGATCGTCTTCATCGCCAGCATGTGCTTGAGCTGGGCGCTCACCGGCACATCCCGGTGTTCCTCGATCGTCGGCAGCCCGTCCGATACGGGCCACGGGCCATGCGTTCCTTCCACCTGCGAGTTCAAAAACATCGCGACTGGAATGCCCAGCTTGTGAAAATGCGCGTTCATCCCTTTGATTTGCTCATAGCTTGGCGCCGTATAGCGCTGCGGGTAGAAATTGTGGCACGTGGAGATCCGTTCTTTTTTCGCCCCGTGCGCCAGCGCGTTGTCCACGACGCGAGTCATCGACGTGTTGTATTCGATCTTGATGCCAAACGGGTTGTTGATCAGCGCCGCGTTCCGCTCGTCCCCATACGGACCATCCATCCGAAGAATGTCGATACCCATTTCGTTAAAGACCGAAAGATCGTCGTAGCTGGCGCCAATCTTTTCAAAAAACCACGTATTGACGTCACCGTCGACCACATACCCCAGCCCGTGGGCGATGTCCGTCAGTTTTTTAAAATAATCCACGATTTCCTTTCGCGTTCCATCGACCGAAAAGATGGACGTGAAAATCGTATCGAAGCCATATTTCGCTCCCAATGTCAAATACGCTTCGATTTGTTCCAGTGTTTCCTGTTCCGGATACACGCTCAATCCAAGTTTCATATTCATTTCTCCTTTATCCTTTGGATTCATTATAAAGAACAATCCAAAGCGAAGGGAACAAACCTTTTCCTAACGCCTGCTTGTTTTTTACTTTACCTCGTCATAGGAGATGACTTGCACGTCGTTGTCTTTCAGCCATTGTTTGACGTCCGGATCCATCGTCATCTGCACTTCCAGCGTTCTTGGCTTGAGCAGCGAGGATGTTTTTAAAATAAACGCGTCCAAATAGCCCGGGTGGAGCACCATCATCGGAACGACATTCTCGTCATAGTCCGCCAGCGCCATCCGCTTCAACGTTTCAAACGGGTCGTAATCTTTGTCGTTGAAGCCAAAATTGCTCGCCATCCAGCTGTTTTTAAACGGAACCGGTCCGCTAAAGCTCATTCCCAAATAGTGCAAGCCATGCCGCTTCGCCACGATTTCCAGTCCCTTGAAAAAGTTGTCGCTCGCCACCGCGTGCCCTTCAAAGTAGCCCGGATCCCTGCCCGTGATTTCCTTGAATTTTTCATATTGCGCTTCGATTTCCAAAATGACCTCATCCAGATCGACAAAGTCCTCTTTCGCCGAACGATACGTCTTTGAGCTTTTAAAGTTTCCGTTTTCGTCCACAAGCGATGGAATATCCTTCGGATCGCAAAGCGGTTTCCCCACACAAATATTCGTATGCTGCCCGATACACACATCAAGATCCTTGATCAAATCAAACCCGTTTTTCGCTTCCGGCATGTTCGGCATCAGTCCCACCGACCGCACGATGCCATGCCGCACGCTGTCCATGATGCCATAGTTCACACCACGCGAATAGCCCAGATCGTCCGCTCTTACTAAAATCTGCTTCATTTTCCTTTTCTCCTTTTTCCTTTATTGTATCGAATAAGACGAGCTACGGAAGAATATTTCTTCCGCAGCCCGTCTTTGGATTAAATTTCCAATACAGGTTCCAGTTCCTCGGCCGCCTCGATTTCGTCCTCTTCCTCGAAGCCGCCTAAGACGTATGTTAGAATCGCCGTTCCAAACATGCCAATCATCGAGGCGATGATGCCGTGAATCAAATTGCTCGTTCCTCCGGCTACAAAACCAAGGATTGCCAAAAAGTTCGTCGCGCCCATCACATACGTGGTCACATGCATAATGCCCGCGTACAATCCGCCAACAAAGCCACCAATCAACAAAGCGATAAATGGTCGTTTGTAGCGCATGCCGACACCAAACAGCACCGGCTCAGTCACACCGCCGAGAATTCCCGACACGAAATATCCAAAGCTTTCCGCTTTCTCCTCTTTGTTTTTTTTGTTTAAAGAACGCGCCCAGCGCCATGCCGAACGCGGACCATGTCGCGATTCCTCCGGCAACTAGCACAAACGAATCGCTTCCTGTCTGAAGCATCGTCGTAATGGCGAATGTAATCAGCACCGCGTGCATGCCCGTCATAACAAGGAACTCCCACAGCGCCGCGACAACCGCTACCGCGACAAAGCCGCCCACATCGCCAAATCCAATCAGCAAATCACCCACCCATGCGCCAATATAGCCGCCAATCGGACCACAAACGCAAAACAGAAGCGGAACCATGACGGCGATGGTCAATGTCGGTACAAAAATCGTCGACAACACATCCGGAACGACTTTTTTAAAGAACGTTTCCACGACGCTCATGATCGCGACCGCCAGTAAAATCGGCAAAACGGATTGCGCGTACGACTGCACCGGCGCGTTCAACAAGCCGTAAATCGAAATCGACTCCTTTGTTCCGATCAGGCTGACAAAATCCGGCACCAGCAGCAACGTTCCCATCATCATGCCCAGCGTGACGTTGGTGCCCAGCTTTTTGGCCGCCGAATACCCGAGAAACACCGGCAGAAAATAGTAGAAGGCGTTGTAAATCGCGTTCAACAGCAAGTATGTGTCGCTCTCCACACTAATAAGTTTTAACATGTCCGGCCCAATCAAAACGAGCACGGTTTTGAACATCGCCGCTCCGATCATGACGCCAATCAGCTGCGTCATCGCGCCCGACATATAGTTCATGATATTCGATCCGATCGTTTTCAACGTCAGTTTCTCCTTGGGCTGATCGAGGTTTTCCTCGATCGCGGCCTCTTGCTGAAAGCCGCCTGTTTCACACACCGCCTTGTACACCTTTGGCACGTTTTGCCCAATGATGATTTGGTACTGGCCGCCCGAATGCGCGATGCCCAGCACGCCTTTGATCTTCTTTACCTTTTCGTCGTCCACGATGCTTTCGTCTTTCAAATTCAGGCGCAGCCGCGTCATGCAGTGCGTCACGAACGAAATGTTTTCTTTTCCGCCAACAAGCTCTAAAACGCTTGCCGCGATTTGCTGGTTTTTTTCCATCTTTCTTTTCCTCCTAAAAATAAAACCCAAAAACACCATTAAAAGTTTTTGGGTCATGCCCTGTTTTCCAGGTTACAATCCTCGTTGGATAAATCGGTTGATGTGGATCATCAAATACAGGATCTCGTCCTGCGAACAATCCGCGTGGTATTCTTCCTTCAAAAAATCGTTGATCTTCATCGCCGTCTTGAACGAATCCGGATACTTTTCCATCATCATGGCGTACAAGTCGCTCGTTTCGTCTTTGAACTCCTCATGGCGATCCTTGCGCTTCACAAAATAGGCGATGTGGTTTTTAAACCGGTAGTAGTTTAAATCCTTTCGGGAAATCTGAATGCCGAAATCGTGTTCGATCGTTGCGATGGCGAACTTCAAGATCCGGTCCGACCGCTGCGACGCCGTTTCCGTCTTCCCTTTCCTGTCCCCGATCTGGTTGTTGATTAAATGCATCGCGATGCATGTGATCTCTCCTTTGGGCAGCTTTACCCGAAAGTTGTGGTTCACGTTTTTCACGATCCAGTACGCCCACTTGTTTTCCTGCGGATACTCCTGCTCGATTTCATCTGAGTAGGGGAACTGGATCGCCATCCCTTTGTTGAAGCGTTCCAGCGCGAACGTGATATGGTCCGTCAAAATAAAGACGAGGTTGGGATTCCATTCCGCGATGATTTTCGTCGAAACCACGTTCATCATTTTCGTGCACAACAACAGCACGCGCTCGTCCACGCTGTTGATCAAATCATAGTAGCGAGGATCAATGTCATAGTACGTCCGGTCGATTTTCGAAAGATCGTTCAGCTCGTAAGGAATCGCTGGAAACCCGACGCCTTTTCCAAACACGATAACTTCCTTTTCGTTTTGATCCAGTCCGATCGCCACGTTGTTGTTGATTTTCTTAATAATCCGCATCGTCTTCCCTTTCTAAGCCTGAATCAGCACATCACCCGCCTTGACTTGCTTCGGATTCACTTTGATTGGCCGTTTGAATCCTTCCGTAAAAACGACCATCGTCGTCGTTTCGAATCCGTTTTTCTCAATCACGTCTTGATCAAAATCCACGATTGGCTGCCCGATTCGCACCTCGTCGCCTTCCTGGATGAGCGTCTTGAACCCTTCTCCTTTCAAGTTTACCGTATCCAGTCCGATGTGGACAAGCACATCCACGTTGTCTTTCGTGCGGATGCCTACCGCGTGCCCGGTCGGAAAAACGGTGATTGCCGTCCCCGCGACGGGAGCCACGACCTGTCCGTTTTCCGGCTTGATGGCAAAGCCTTCGCCCATCATCTTTTTTGAAAACACCGCATCGTTCACACTCGACAAATCAATGAGCTTTCCGCTCAATGGAGCCGCCACAACCAGTTTCGACCGCTTTGGCGCTTCCGACTTTTTCTTTAACCCAAACATACACCCTCCTTTTTCGTAAAAAAAACTCCCCGTCAACATCCACCATGCATTTGACCTTCGTCAATCACAGGTAATGCCTCCAAGGAGTTACAAACCTTATTTCTGGCTATATCCTAACGTCTGATGTAAGCGTTGTCAATCCCTTTTTTCGAATTAGTGAAACAAAAACTTCATGATCTTTTCGCGCAGCTTCCCCTTCAACAAAAGACGCTGGGCTAAAATCACAAAGGTCGAAACCGCCTCGCCGATTTCCTCGTCCCTGTTTCGTTTCTCTTTGTCCCAGCGCTGCTTCTCCAAAAGCCACGCTTTCTTTTCCTTCTCCATCTTCTCTTCCAGCACCGTGTTCATATACTGCTCGAATGCCCCCGCCATCACAACACCTCCCTTCGTTGGTTCGGTCTTTTCCGATTGAATGAGCGAATCCAGCACGGACTCCACGATCCGGTCCGCGCTCAATCGTTTCAAGTTTTCACAGTCATTTTGCGGCATCGACTGCGCCAACGTGCGCGGTTTCCACTCCTTTTTTCCATAATGAAGCACAATCGTCACACAGGGGATACGATACGACAAGTCATCCGGATCCAGATGGATTTCCCGTCCGCTTTTTTCGCGCAACGAATTTTTTTACGGGTTTGCCGGATCTTCGTCGTCATCCAGTGCCACGTCGTCGCGTCGTACGTCAAATTGCGAATGTCCATATCCGGATCTATCCCCGTCTGGTTTTCAAAGCCAATCAGGAACCAGGGCCTGCGTTCTTCGTCCACAACCAGAGCGAGCGTATCCCGGTCAAAATACCGAAACATCCCGTTTCGATGGATCTTTCCCTGCATAGTCAAAAAAACGATTTGTTCCGGTTTTACTTTTGGCGTCCCGTCACACACGAACGTGTTCACCAAAGACGCAAAAATTTCTTTGATGGAGAGGAGTGCTTTCAAACTTCTGTCTTTATCCAGAAAATTTCCTCCTTCATAATCATAAGTAAGTGCGATGAAATTGGATCCAAGTAGATCGAAAAGAAAAAAATTAAAAAAAATGGAATTCCGTTTTTCTTCCATACAAGTTTTGATTTTTCCCAAAATCCTCCCCCCATTTCTGATATAATGAAAAAAGAAAATCAACCAAGAAAATTATAAAAGTAAGAGGAGAGAGAATGTAATGAAAAAAACAAGTTCGATTCGTAAACGAAACCTAATTGTCGGGATCAGTCTAAGCGTCGTCGCAATTCTGGCCGCCATCGGTTTTTTTATGTTCCTGCCCAAAGACACGATCGAAGCCAAAGAACAAGTGGAAGTTCCGTATGGCGAAGCCATCCGCCTGGAACCCGCGCTCTTTCTGGAATCCGATGCCGAAGGCGTCACGATTGAAAGTCCGCTGCTGAGCGATTCGTCCAAATACACCTACGACGCCACGACGAAAAAAGTGACCACGAAAGGAAAAGACGCGCTCGAACCCGGCACCTACACCGTCACGCTTATTCGAGGCGATCAAAAAGTCAGCTCCAAGCTCGTCGTCAAGGAAGACACCACCGCCGGCCTGCCGCGCTTCATCGGCTTCCCGGAACTTGTCGTCGTCGAGCAGGACGCCATCGACTTCGACTTGGCGAACTACTTCCTCGCGATCGCGAACGAGCCGGTCCGCATTGAAACCGACGCCGTCGACATCACGAAGCCGGGCGAAAACACGATCAAAGTCAAAGCCATCTGCGAAAACGGCAAATTTCTGGAACAGGAAGTCAACGTGAAAGTCGTCAGCGCCAAAGACGTCGCCAACGGCGAAACCCTCTCGTCCATGGTGGACGGACTCGTTCCGCTCAGCCAGCAAACCTGGGACGCCCTGAACAGCGGAACCCAGACATCCATCTCGATCGCGCCACAACCAAAGGAAATCGAGACGATTTTGCTCCAAAAGGAAAAAGGAACGCTGAAAAACGCGATTTCCTACACCAAACCGGACGGTAAAAAATACTTCAATCCGGAAACGTTCAAACCGGAAGGCGCCCCGGCCGAAACCAAAACCGAAGCCGAGCCAAAGGCGGCCGAACCGGAAACGAACACCTCAAATCAAACACCAGCATATCAGGAACCATCCTACTCCAACCCGGGAACGTACTATCCGGGAAATTCAGGCAATACCGGAACGACCACGCCGGACCCGACCCCGACGCCAGATCCGGAACCAACGCCGACACCAGATCCAGAGCCAACCCCGACGCCGGACCCGGAACCAACGCCGACACCAGATCCGGAGCCGACCCCGACACCAGATCCGACACCCGTCGATCCAATCACGCCACCGGAAAGCGGCGGCGACAGCCAGTAACCAAAAAATACCGATGGAATCATTCGCCATCGGTTTTTGCTTGTTCATTTTTTTTGGAAAGCCGCTGTTTTTCGCTCTTTTTATACGCTTCCAGACCCTCTTTTTTACAAAACGACTGAAATGGGCATTCTTCGCATTTCGGATTGCGCGCCGTACAAAAATAGCGGCCGAAAAAGATGAAATCGTGATGCGCCTGGTTCCAACGGTCCCGGTCGATCTTTCGCTTCAGCTTTTCCTCCACCTTCTCCACGCTGTCGCCAAACTTCGCCAGGCCAAGCCGCTTGCTCACCCGATCCACATGGGTATCCACCGCGAAGCTTGGAATGTCGAACGCGACGCTGCGCACGACATTGGCCGTCTTTCGTCCCACGCCCGCCAGCGACTGCAATTCTTTATACGTGCTCGGCACGACGCCGTCAAAACGCGCCATCAAATCCCGGGCCATCGAAACGATGTTTTTCGCCTTCGAACGATACAAACCAATCGAGCGGATGTACGGTTCGACATCCGCCGCCTCGGCTTTGGCGAGGCTTTGCGCGTCCGGATATGCTTCAAACAGCTTCGGCGTCACTTTGTTGACGGAAGCGTCCGTTGTTTGCGCCGACAAAATCACCGCCACGACCAGCTGAAACGTCGAGTCGTGGAAAAGCTCGCATTGCGCGTCCGGAAAAATCGTTTCAATTTTTTCGACGATTTCATTGCCCGTCATTACCGGATCCCGCTTTCGATATCTTCCGTACTCAGCCCCTTGTTGCTCCAGGAAATAAGCACGTTCTCAATGTACGTCAAATTGCGCTTGTTGTAGACAGACGCCTCGTTCAACGCGCAAATCACCTGCCGCTCCGTGAATTTTTCGGACAAATCTAAAATTTTCTGCATTTCCTGCGGACTCAGATCGCGTCCGAATTCATCCTCGAATTCCGAAATCAAGCTTTTGGAAAGCTGTTTTCCAGGCACTCTTGTCATCCGTACGAGCCCGTCCAGACAGAACACGACTTTTCCGTTCACAAAGTCGATCGTCAAATACCCTTTCGTGGACAAAATTTGAAAAATCGTATCCACTTCCTCTTCGCTGATTTTCGCCTTTTGCGCGAACGCCTCCGTCGAAATCGGAAGGTCGTGCCGGTTGTAATGCGCGATCAGCAGCACGATGAGCGCCTCTTTCGCGTCCAGCGTCAAATTCTCCAAATTGGAAAAAATCCACGCGCACTGGTCGATCCAGGGCGCGGACCAGTCAATATTTTGTGCCATCCTCTATACCTGCCTTTCATAAACCCGGGTGAACGTGTCGTAGTCGAGCAAAAGCATCCGATCCGATCCGATCACTTCGTAGCATGGACTGTTGTATCCAAACGTCAGCTCCACCGTGCTTGGCTCGATCCCGTATTCCTTTTGGGCGATTTCGCGCGCTTTTTCATAGTCCAGCGTCCCGATGTCCCGCGTCGTGATCTCGTCAAGCTTCTGGTCGAACCAGTACAGCGTGTCTTCCGTATAGCCTTGATACGTCACATAGTCGAATATGTTTTGGCGCAGCCCTTGAATGCCCGGCACCTTCTTTTCGATTGTCACGTACGCCTTCGCCAGCTGCTCGTCATGCACCCGCGCCGGGCCGCTAATAAACAACGACCATAAAAGCGCGAACACAAACAAAAAGGTGAACACCAGCGTCAATGTCATCGGGAACCCGTAATACGAGGAACCCCCTCTTTTTTTCGTTTTCTTCTTTAGCACTGCCATGGGCCCATTATAACATAGAAAAAAAAGGAGAGAAACTTCCCTCCTTACGCCTGCGCGCACCACGCCGCGATCACATCGGCCGCCTGCCGGCTGGCCAGCGCCGCGAATTTCGAAAATTCCATCGGATTGTCGGCATGGTGCACGACATCCGACAACGTCCGCAGCACCAGCACCGGTTTTTCAAACGCGATCGCCACTTGCGCGACAGCGCCCCCTTCCATTTCCGCGCACGCGCTTTGCGGAAACCGATCCATCAGCTTCGCGAAATCCTCGGGACGGGCCATGAACAAGTCCTGCGTCGCGATCGTCCCCACATGGTACGGAATATCGAGCTGTCTGGCAATCGCCGACGCCTTCCGGACCAGTTCGGGCCGCACCGGAAACCGCAAGCCGATCCCCTCTTCGCCATCTAGCGGACTCGAGTCAAAATCCGCCTGCACGAGCGCGTCGGAAATCACCAGGTCGCAAACGTGCTGGCCGGAGCGCAAGCCGCCCGCCACCCCGACATTCATCACCAGGTCGACAGCCGGCTCCATGCATACGATCGTGGCCGCCATCGCCGCGTTCACCTTGCCGACACCACTTAGGCAGGCGACGATCGCCTGCCCGTTCAGCGTGCCGTAATGCAGCCGCGTCGTGCCGGTCCGCACTTGTTTTTCCTCTTTTACATGGGCGAGGACCGCTTGCAGCTCCTCCTCCATGGCGCAAATGATTCCAATCATTTTATCCTCTTTTCCTTTTACATACAAAAAAATACTTCTCGCCCGTCGCGATGCCTTTCTCGTCGAAATCCGTCGTCACCGACACGATGTCGAACCACGGCTCGAGCGCCTCCTCTAAAAACCGCGGGGCGTACACCCGCTGCATATGATGTTCCTGGACCACCGATCCATCCGCGAGATAAAACGCGAAGTCCTGATATACGAAGTCGTCCTCCGCCATAATCGACCACTGGTACTGGACGCCGTCTTCAAAGGCGCCCGTCTCGTTAAACTCGTCCGCGAATTCATCCAGCCGGTCCAGCGAATGCGTGTCGAAGAAAAACAAGCCACCCGCCTCGATATGGCCGGCCACCTGTTCGAAAAAACGAGCGACGTCCTGCTTTTCCAAAAGATAGTTGAAGCTGTCGCACACGCACACCACCGCCTCGTACATTGGTAAACCCGTCAAATCGAGCATGTCCCGCACGGAAAACCCGATCAGGCGCTCCGGATCTTTTTGTTTCGCCTGCTCCACCATGTCCGCGCTTAAATCCAGCGCATCCAGCCGGTGCCCGACCCGCGCCAGCCGTTCCGTGATTTCCCCCGAGCCGCACGCCAGCTCCAGCATTTTCTTTCCGGGATGGAACGACTCGATCCAGTTCACATACGCCTTTGTCGCCTCGTCGTCTTTGACCAGCGCGTCATAGTAGCGCGCCAGCGTGTTATACATCATAGCGTTCCGCCAAAACGTCGGCATACAAACGATCCAGCCCGTATGCGTTCCGTTCCTCGCCCACAAACAAATGCACGACGATTTCCTTCAAGTCGATCAAAAGCCATTTCGACTCTTTCATGCCTTCCTCGCGAATCTCGCCCGTGTAGCCGGCTTCCTTGAGCCGGTCGCGAATATTGGCCGCAATCGCGTTGTTTTGCCGCAAATTCGATGACGACGCCACGACCATCGTATCCAGAAACGGCGTGAGCGAGCGCACGTCATACACGTCGATGGCTTCGCCTTTCCGCTCCGAAATCGCGTTCAATACGATATTCAATACATCCATTTATTTCCGATTCTCCTTCTTTTTCACATATTCGTCGTTTTGTGCTTTGGTTTTTTCAAACCCTTTGTAAATATCGCGCTTGCATTCCTCGATCAAGTCGTAGCTGTCATACCCGCGCAGCGGATCCAGCTTGTCGGCGCAATACACCATCATCGCGTACGGATCGCCGCTTTGGCCAAGGACGTGCCAGTGGATCGCGTTGGCGATTTGCCAGTCATCCATAAAGAAAACCGACCGGACCACCTGCCCGCCTACAAAGCCATGCCAAATCGCCGGATGGGCGTCGAGGTACTTGGGGGCGATCGCCTTGATCCAGGCCCGCATCTGGCTGGGCGCCAGCTCCTTGCATACATCGTGGAACAGCCCCGCCAAATACGCCTTGGTCGGATCGTATCCGTTTTCCAGCGCGAACAGCTCGCAAAGGTCCGCCACCGAACACGAATGCAAATACCGGTGCTCATGCACCCTCGACTTAATAAAATCCTTCACATACAGCCGATGCGCGTAAATATAATCCAAAACGCGCCGGTCGACATAATTCAAGCCTTGACCAAGCCGAACCATCGACGAGGACACCGGCACCGCCTCCATTTTGACGCAAGGCAAGCCGCACGGATTGGCCCCCACGATTCCTTCCCGCTCCACGCCGACGACGTTCGCCAGCTCGAGCAGCTGTTCGTGGTCGCGCCACCGGTCGAACTGCGCGACCTGGTCGGCGCCAATCAAAATCGTGAACTTCGTATCCGGATAGCGGGCCGTCAGCTCCCGCAGCGTGTCGATCGTGTACGATTTTTCCGCGCGCTCGACCTCGATGGGATCGCAGCGAAAACGCGGCTCGTCCTGGATCGCGAGCTCAATCATCGCCAGACGATGCGAATCGCTCGTCAGCACGCGGTCTTTAAGCGGTGTCTCGTACGTCGGGATGAACCACACTTCATCCGCGCCCAGCTGTTCGAGGGCGGTGCGCGCCATCGTCAAATGACCGCGGTGGATCGGATCGAACGATCCGCCAAGCAGCGCCACATGCCTCATTTTTTCAATCCCATCTTGTTTTCCTTGCTGCGCCGGTACAACACGAAGGTCCGGCCGACAAGATGGACGACTTCGGAATGCGTGTTGGCCGCGCATTCGATCGCCGCCTCGCGCGCGTCAAGAGGCGCCGTTTTGAGCAAGCTGACTTTCACAAGCTCGTGCGCTTCCAGCGCCAGATCAAGCGACTCGTACAAATTCATCGAAAGCCCCGATTTTCCGATTTGCACCAGGGCGCTCATTTCCTGCGCCTGTCCTCTTAAATATTTTTTATCCTGATTGTTCAACATGTTAAATCATTGCCTTTCTAAACGTCACAAAGATGCCTTTGTGCACTCTTACGTAAATTTCCTTAATATCGCCCGACACGCAAAACCAGCCGATTCCATGAATGACGACATCGAGCTTCCCGTCAAAAGCGGGCGCCTGGTACACCTGCATGGAATCTGGCGACGAATCCAGCGTCGGCGAAAGCATGCCGCCAATATGGCGCTGCCACAGCGCGTCCGCCTTCTCCACTTTGCCACGATGCACGCTCAGGCTGCGCGAAAAGTAAGCCACGACCGTCGCCTTGCCGTTTGTATACACGTCCATGCGGGCCAGACCGCCCACCGCGAACGACTGGTTTTCGTAAATCTGGGTCACAAGCGGTCGAATCGGCTTCGTTGGAATGAGCGTTTTCAAATCTTTGGGCTCCACGTGGGTGAGCACGCTGTGCGGATCTTCGATGCCGGGCGTGTCGTAAAGGATATGGTCGCCGTTTTCAATCGTCACCACGTCGATCGTCGTTCCAGGATTGCGCGAAGTCGTCAAGTCGTTGGAAGCGAGCAGCCGGTTGATCAGCGTCGATTTTCCCGAGTTGGCGACCCCCATAAAGATGATGTTTTGATGCGCGGCGTAACGGTGTATGGCTTCGTCGAGCGTCGCCATCGACGCGTTTGCCTCCTCGCCGCCTTTGAGCAAGCCGCCCAAAATGATTTTGGCTTCCACCCGAATGTGTTCCTCGGCCAGACGCTCGTCCACGAAATCGAAAATCTTGCGGTCGGTGAGCGTCTTGGGCAGCACGTCGCGTTTCGTAAGCACGAGCACGATCTTTTTTCCCGGCAGCTTTTGGTTCAGCCGGGAAATCAGGCTCGATTCAAACGCGAACAAGTCCACGACCCAAAACACGACGCCTTCCAGACGGTCGATTTTTTCAAACGTCTCGCTCGATTCGATTCCCTGCTGCAAGTTGATCGTCACGTCGCCATAATGGCGAATGCGATAGCACCGCTGGCAATACGACGAATCCAGCGTCGGCACATAGCCAATCGCGTTTTCATCGTCGTTTTGGAGCCGGGCCCCGCATCCTTTGCAGTATTTAGTCATCAAAATCCCCCTTTTTCAAAATATTGTTTTTTTCAAAATGCCGATAGATGAACCCTTCGAAAAACCGGTTGATCCGGGTGTCGAGTTTGTCCTTTTCAATGATCGGGGCGGTCAAAATCGTGTACACCCCCGCCAGATGTCCGCCAAGCATATCCGTCAGCAGCTGGTCCCCGAGCAGCGCCGTCTGTCTTGGCGAAACGTGAAAGTGGCGCATCGCTTTTTTCATGTTGCGCGCCAGCGGCTTGAACGAGAGATAGTACACTTTTTCCACGTCAAGATCGCGCGCGAACCGCTTGGCTCTGGCCGGCGCGGCGTTCGAACACAGCGCCACCTGGATGCCATGGGCTTCCACGTCGCGCAAAAAACGCTTCACCTTCGCGTTCGAATCCGGGTCGTTGTAGGCGACCAGCGTGTTGTCGATGTCGCAAAGCAGAAGTTTGATTCCTCTTTTTTTCAGACGGTCCAAATTTATTTTTTCAAAATTGCGGACATAGTAATCCGGTTTGAATAAACGCATTTATTTTACCTCACATTTCGCAAAGCGATCCATGAGCGCCTGGGCGCTCTTGATGCCGTCGATCGCGCTGGTCACGATGCCGCCCGCGTACCCGCTGCCCTCGCCGCACGGATACACGCCCGACAAGCTGCTCATCCGCGTTTCCTTGTCGCGCACGAGCCGCACCGTCGGATTGCTTCGGGACTCGATGGCGGACAGCACGGCGCCCGACGAAACAAAGCCGGGAACCTTGCGTTCAAACGCCTCCAGCGCCTCGTGGAGGGAGGCATTGAGCTGCGGCGGAAAGAGCGTGTTCAAGTCGACAAACGAATAGCCCAAAGCGTACGAAGGCTCTACGCCTTCCAAATGGTCGCTCGTCTGCCCGCGCAAATAATCGGACGCGAGCTGGACAGGCACCTTGTAGTTTTCCGTCATCGCGTACGCCTTGCGCTCCAGCGCCTCCACGAATCGCTCGCCATCGAACAAATTCGTCCCATAATCGGACGCGTCGCACTGGATGAGCAGCGCGCTGTTGGCGTTCGTGCCCGCCCGATCGGCGTATGACATGCCGTTGACGACAAGCTGTCCGGGCTGGGCGGCGCTTGGAATGACGTATCCGCCCGGGCACATGCAAAACGTGTACACCCCTTTATGGTTGGACGTCATTTCCGTCAGCGTGTACCGGGCCGGAACGAGGCGCGGGTCGTCTTTGAAATCGCCAAGCATCGCCTCGTTGATAAACGCCTGGGTGTGCTCGATGCGCACGCCAATCGGAAACGGCTTGTTTTCCAAACGCATGCCTTTTTCGTATAGCGCGTGCACCGTATCCATGGCGCTGTGCCCGATCGCGAGCACGCACGCCTGGCAGTCGATCGTCTTTTCGTTGGCGACCAGCGCGCAAAGCGCCCCCTCTTCTGTCACGACGTCCTCGACCTTCGTGTCGAAAAGAAACGTCGCGCCCATTTTGATCATGTCGTCGCGCATGCGCTCGATAATGCCGGCCAGTGCGTCCGAGCCGATATGCGGATAGGCATCGATCAAAATGTCGGGATCGGCGCCATAATGAACCAGCTCCTCCAAAACCTTTCGAAGCAGCGGATCTTTCGTCCGGCTCGTCAGCTTGCCATCCGAAAACGCGCCGGCCCCGCCTTCGCCAAACTGGACGTTGCTTTCGGGGTCCAAAACGCCTTCTTTCCAAAACCGGTTCACATCCGCCTGCCGCTTTTTGATCGAGGAGCCCCGCTCGATCACGACAGGGCGATAGCCTTGCTGGCTGAGCACGAGCGCGGCGAACATTCCCGCCGGGCCAAACCCGACGACCACCGGCCGGTTCGTCAACGGGATGTTCCCTTTCGGGACGAAATCAAAGCGCTCGTTTGGCTTTTTGACGACATCCTTGTGCTTTAAATACTTTTTTTCGTGGTGCACCTTGGCGTCCACGGTCCATGAAAACGTCACGTGGTGCCCGCGGGCGTCCACGCTTCGCCGATACAAGTGGAAGTCGATCAAGTCGGCTTCCGGCATATTCAGTTTTTGGAGCAGGGCGGCCCGAATGTCCTCGCGCTGCCGGCTGCTTGTTTTTATTTGATGTACTCGAATCATGGATTCATTATAACACCAACCCGTCTTTCGACAAAAAAAGGCGCTTGTTTTCACGCGCTTTGCCAGCTTTGATGACAAAACCATAAAAACACCATGCGCGTCCTGCCAAAACCGCATGGTGTTTTCGTTTAGTCGAACAGTTCCGGGTGATGTTCCATCCAATGCCGCGCCAGGCCGTCGTGATCGTTGTCGATCGCCGTGATCTCGTCGGCGCACGCCTTCGTGTCGTCGGTGCCGTTGGCCAGGCAGACGCCAAGGCCGGCTTGCGAAAGCATCTCGTTGTCGTTGGTCGTGTCGCCGCACGCCATGATCGCCTCAACCGGCAAATCGAGCTGCGCGCACAAGATGGGGAGGGCAAGCGCTTTGGACACGTCGGGATCGGACACTTCCATAAGCGTTTCCTGCGTCTTGAACCATTTCAATCCCGGTGTTGGTGTGTCCTGCAAAAAGCGTTCCATCTCCGCGACGGTTTGACCGTCCTTCGTGCGAAACATCACTTTCACGCACGGCGACTGGCACAAGGTGTCCAGGTCGACTTCTACCGGCTGCTTGCCGGACTTGAGCGCCGAGGTGCGAATGACTTCATCGACTTTGAGCGCGTGGATCAAAGGGCCGCGATACAAAAACGGAATGCAGTCGAAGTGGTCCTGCATCAAGGTGACGGCGGTTCTCAAGCGCTGGCAGTCGAGCTCGTGGGAAATCGAGTACGCGCCGGTGACGTTGTTTTGGACTTCGCAGCCGTTCAAGCCGACAAGCACATCAAAATCAAACGGCAAATCCCACTTTTTCAAATGGAACGAAATGTCGTCGACCGGACGGCCGGAAGCGATCCCAAGCAAAATGCCGGCGGCATGGAGCCTGGTCAAGGTTTGTTTGGTGAGCGGTGTCATGTCCCAGCTCGAGTTGACGATCGTTCCGTCAATGTCGAGCAGGATGAGTTTTATTTTTTTTTCCATGCTTTCATTGTACCGCATTTTTCCGTGCGCAAATACAAATTCTCCGCCGCTTTTTGGTTTTCGTTATGGTAAGATGGAATACGAATAAAAAAGAAGGGGGAATTTTTATGGAACGCGAAAAACTTGGTTCCAGACTTGGCTTTATCCTGCTGTCGGCGGGCTGCGCGATCGGCATCGGCAACGTCTGGAAATTTCCATATGTCGCCGGGCAAAACGGCGGCGCGATTTTTATTTTGATTTACTTGTTTTTCCTTGTCGTGCTCGGCATCCCGGTCATGACGATGGAATTTTCCATGGGCCGGGCCGCGAAACGCTCCTGCGCGAAAATGTACAACGAGCTGGAGCCCAAAGGCTCGAAGTGGCACCACCACAGCAAGTTCGCCATCGCCGGCAACTACTTGCTTATGATGTTTTACACGACCGTCGCCGGATGGATGCTCAAATACTTTGTCGACATGGCGACCGGCCGGCTCGACTTCTCCACCCCGGAAACCGTCGCCGCCCACTTCACGGCCATGAACCAGGACCCGTGGACGCTCGTCTTCTTCATGGGTCTTGTCGTCGCCATCGGATTTGGCGTGTGCGCGCTCGGACTGCAAAACGGACTGGAGCGCATCACCAAATGGATGATGCTGGCGCTGCTGGCCATCATGGTCGTGCTGGCCGTCAACTCGCTGTTTCTTGACGGCGCCCAGGAAGGGCTCGCCTTTTACTTGCTGCCAAGCTGGAGCCGCTTTCAGGAAGCCGGCGCCCTCAACGTCATCGTGGCGGCCATGAACCAGGCGTTCTTCACTTTGTCGCTGGGCATTGGCGCCATGGCCATCTTTGGCTCCTACATCGACAAAGACCACGCGCTCATGGGCGAGTCCATCAACGTCGCCCTGCTGGACACGTTCGTGGCCATTACCGCGGGCTTGATTATCATTCCGGCCTGCTTCGCGTACAACGTGGAAGTAAGCGCAGGCCCGTCGCTCATTTTCATCACGCTGCCCAACTTGTTCCACAACATGCCACTGGGCCGCTTGTGGGGCGCGCTCTTTTTCGTCTTCATGTCATTTGCCGCCCTCTCGACGGTTCTGGCCGTGTTTGAAAACATCCTGTCCAGCACCATGGAGCTATTTGGCTGGTCGCGCAAGAAGGCGTGTCTG
The DNA here is from genome assembly GCF_964018005.1 of uncultured Dubosiella sp. Lineage (NCBI taxonomy): Bacteria > Bacillati > Bacillota > Erysipelotrichia > Erysipelotrichales > Erysipelotrichaceae > Dubosiella > uncultured Dubosiella sp. The sequence goes on along the minus strand of NZ_CAXHOA010000002.1, from coordinate 59,718 downwards.
GTCAACCTTGTCGTCGTCTTCGTGTTGTCGCTGCCTTGCGCGCTTGGATTCAACGTGCTTGAAAACATCGCGCCGCTCGGCGCCGGAACGACGATTCTGGACTTTGAGGACTTCCTCGTTTCCAACATCATGCTGCCACTGGGCTCGCTTGTCTTCGTGCTGTTTTGCACCTGGAGCCAGGGCTGGGGCTGGGAAGCGTTTCAAAAGGAAGCCAACACGGGACAGGGCGTGCAAGTCAAACCCTGGATGAAAAACTACTGCCGCTATGTCCTGCCTTGCGTGATTCTCGTCGTGTTTGTTTTGGGACTCGTTCCTTTTCTTGCTTAGATGCCATAAGGCATCTTTTTTTATTCCTTGCGCGAATGGAAACGTATGCCAAAGAAATATTGGAGAATCTGCCGCGCCCATCCTACAATAAAAGAGAAAAAGAAAGAAGAGGAAAATGTTTATGGAATCTTTGTTTCCTTCCCCCAAAAAACTCGGTTTTGGATTGATGCGGCTGCCCCTGACCGATCCGGACGACGCCGCCAGCATCGACCTGGCCCAAACGAACCGGATGGTCGACACTTTTTTAGCCAGCGGCTTCACGTATTTCGACACCGCCTGGATGTATTGCGGCTTCGAGTCCGAAAACGCCGTCCGCAAAGCGCTGGTCGAGCGCCATCCGCGCGACGCCTACACGCTGGCGACCAAGCTGCATGCTGGCTTCCTGCATACGAAAGAAGACCGGGATCGTATTTTTAACGAGCAGCTTCGAAAGACGGGCGTCGAGTTTTTCGACTATTACCTGCTTCACGACATGGGAAAGGACCACTTTGAAAAATACACCGCCCTGGACTGCTTTGACTGGATCGTCGAGAAAAAGAAAAAAGGCCTCGTCAGGCACATTGGCTTCTCGTTCCACGATACCGCCGACGTTCTCGACCAGGTTTTGCGCGCGCATCCGGAAATGGAATTCGTGCAGCTCCAGCTGAACTATTTGGACTGGGACAGCGCCGGCATCCAATCCAGACAATGTCTGGAGGTGGCCCGCAAACATGGCAAGCCGGTCATCGTCATGGAGCCGGTCAAGGGCGGAACGCTCGCGAAGCTGCCGGCCAAAGCGGAAGCCGCCATGAAAGCCCACGCGCCCGAGCTTTCCATTCCAAGCTGGGCGATCCGGTTCGCCGCCAGCCAGGAAGGCGTCGCGATGGTGCTTTCGGGCATGAGCACGCCGGAACAGCTCGAAGACAACCTTTCGTATATGAAAGACTTTGTGCCGCTCACGCCGGCCGAAGAACAAATCGTGAAAGCAGCGGCCGACGCCATCAACGAAACGATCGCCGTGCCGTGCACGGGCTGCTCGTATTGTACGGATGGATGCCCGATGCGCATCAACATTCCTAAGTATTTTTCCTTGTACAACGCCGATCTTCAGGAAGTTGAAGAAAAAGGCTGGACCCCGCAAGGCGAATACTACGACCGGCTCACGCAAAGTTTCGGCAAGGCGAGCGATTGCGTGGCGTGCGGCCAGTGCGAAGGCGTTTGTCCGCAGCATTTGCCGATTATCGAACACCTTAAAGAGGTGGCGGCCCATTTTGGAAAATAGCAAGCACAGCGCGGTCTGTGCTTTTTTTTACTTCCAAGAAAAAAAGATCCCGATAAACGGGATCAAATCAAATTGTTCAAAACCGGAAACCGCTCCTTGCCGCGCACGACCAAAGAGGCGAACAGCTGCGACAAGGCGAGCGTCGCGAAGTAGACGACCAGATTGGCATCGGGCAGCAGCAAAAACAAGATGCGCACAAACAAGATATGCGACGTGTAAATCAGCAAGGAGTCGTAGCGCATAATCGTGTACTGCCGCCGGTACGGCATGCGTACCGCGAGCAGCCCGTTGACAAGAAAGTACGTCGCCGGCACGAGCATGAGGAACATGCAGCTTAAATCGTACATGATGCCAAGGCGGATATACAGCGTCACTTCCGCCACGAGCAGCACGAACGAAATCAGGAACGCCAGCATGCTCGCCCGGACTTGCAGGCGCCTCGTTCTGGCCAGCAGCAGGCCCAGCGCCAAATAGATCGGTCCGAAAAACAAGCCGTTGCGGGCGGTGCCCATCGTCTTTGTGAAAAAACCGTAAAGAATCGACACGTACGGCAGCTTCTCCCAAAGCGGCGCGTACACGTTGATCAAATACCCAGCCAAATACAAAGCCAGCGCCAGCTTCAGCGTAAAGCCAAGCCCTTTGCGGGTGTAGCTCATGTAGACGATCCACATCCCGACGATGAGCGCGGGAAGAAACCATAAATGATAGTAGCTTCCGGTCATCACAAAATCCCGGATGTACGCGAACACATCCAGAAACGAGAAGCCCTGGCTGGCGTAGTTCCAAATCACATACGGCAAGTAGATGACGGACCAAATCAAATACAGCTTCAGGATCCGCCATTCATATCGCTTGAAGTGCGCCTCGTTGGCTTCCTCCTCGTCCGGATCCCATTTCCGAAAGAAGAAAAAACCGGAAACCACAAAGTAAAACGGCACTGCAAGCCGGCAAAGCGTTTGAATAAAATACGTGTTGAACGTTTCAGAGATGCCCGCAAACGGATACACATGAATGCAGACGACAAGAAGCGCGGACACGTAGCGGGCGATGTCGATCGCCGCGTATTGTTTTCCCCTCATTTTCACCCCTTGTTTATTGTTCTCTTTTTTTCAGACGCGGCATTCTGGCCGCGATTTGCGACAGCGTTTCGTTGTTGATCGTATGCGCCAGCCGCGACAAGCGGTCGATCGTCATCTTGTGGCCGTTTTGCTCGCCCACCAGACAGACGACGTCCCCTTCCTGCACGTTTTCCACCGCGGTCACATCGACCATGCACTGATCCATGCACACGTTTCCGACCAGCGGGCATGGCACGCCATGGACAAGCACCTGGACGCCCTGATTGGAAACAAGACGCGGCAAGCCATCCGCGTAGCCAATCGAGATCGTGGCGATTTTTGTCGGCTTTTCCGCCTTGAAATGACGGCCGTAGCTGACCGTTTCCCCCGGCTTGAGCCATTTGACGACGCTCACGTTCGCCCATACGGATAAAATCGGAATAAAGTCCGGCGCGCTGTTGATTTCGATCGCGTCGTCGCTTGTCACCCCCATATATAACAACCCCGGCCGGCAATAGTCGTAGCCTAGATCGTGGTAGTTGAGAATGCCATAGCTGTTTTGGATGTGGCGCGCGCCCGGGTCGATGCCTTCGGCGCGCAGCCGCTCGACGGCTTCGTCGAACAAGGCGATTTGACGCTTCGTAAACGACAAGGCGTCCTCGCCCAAATCGTCGCTCACCGGAAAATGGCTGAAAATGCCTTCGACGCGTACATGGTCGAGCCGGTACACGTCTTTCAGCTCGTCAAAATGCTTGTGATCGGGCTGGTAGACGATTCCGGTGCGGTTCATTCCCGTGTCGATTTTGGCGTGCGCCCGAAACACGACGTCGTTCGCCTCGCCGTATTGTTCCAGCTTTTTGGCGTAGGCGCAAGAAACAAGCGACTGAATCAAGCCGTATTCCGCCAGCTTGTCAAAATGACGGGGCGGCGTGTAGCCCAAAATCAGGATATCCGCCTCGATGCCGCCCTCGCGCAGCTCGATCGCCTCGTCGATGCTGGAAACGCCAAAGATCTCGATGCCGCATCGCGTCAGCGCCTGGGCGCAAGCCAGCGCCCCGTGGCCGTAGGCGTTCGCCTTGACGATACCCATGATCTTCGTGTGGCCCACTAGTTTTTGAATTTCTTCCACATTGTGCGCGATGGCGTCCAGGTCGATTTCGCACCACGCGCGGCTGTACGATTCTAGCATGCGCTCACCTGACGCTCCATCGCCAGCGCGATGAGCCGGTCAATCAAGTCGCTGAATCCCAATCCGGCTTCCTGCATCATAGTCGGATAGCGCGAGGTCGCGGTAAAGCCCGGAATCGTGTTCAGCTCGTTGAGCACGATGTCGCCGCCAGTCACAAACATGTCGACGCGCGCCAGTCCGGTACAGCCCATCGCGCGGTACGCGTCTTTGGCCAGCAGCCGCGCCTTTTCGAACAATTCATCGTCCAGGCGGGCGGGGCAGTGGATTTCGGCGCCTTTCATCGCGTACTTGCCTTCAAAGTCGAAAAACGCGCTTTCGATCTCGATTTCGTCCACGCTGCCGGTTTCGACGACTTCGTTGCCCATGACCGCGCAGCCGATTTCAAAGCCGTCGATCGCTTTTTCCACCAGGATCTTTCCCCGGCCGTCATAGAAAAACGCGTCTTCGCACGCCGCGGCGAACCCGTCCTCGTCTTCCACAAAATGCACGCCGTAGCTGCTGCCCGCGTTGCATGGCTTCACGATCCACGGCAGCGGGATCCGCTCTTGGATTTGCGCGAACGTCGGCTGCGGCTGTCCTTTTTTCAGGCACACGTAATCCGCGCACGGAATCGACGCCTCGTCGCATAAAATATGCATGATTTCCTTGTCCATGCACATGGCGGAAGACAAAATATCGCATCCGACATAGTGGATGTTCATCATTTCGCACATGCCCTGCAGCGCGCCGTCTTCGCCGTTTTTGCCGTGCAGCACCGGGAAGATGACATCCAGAGGAATGAAGATCTGGTTTTGCAGATCATAAATTCCCTTGTGCACCCAGGCGCAAGGATGGACGTACTCCTCCTTTTTCCATTCATCGTGCTCGATCGCCTCGACCGGTCCGGTGTACAAAAAGAAATGACCGGTCTGGTCGATTCCGATGCACGTCATATCATACTGGTCGGCATGGATCTGGTGCAAAAAGCTGCCCGCCGAATGCAGCGATACCGAATACTCGCTGCTTTGGCCGCCAAACACGACTCCCAACTTCAATTTAGACATTTTTAAATCCTCCACTTAATTGCGTGACGATCGAGTCCATGCTCATCGCCCGACTTCCTTTAATCAATATCACAACATCGTCTTCGAGCATCGAAGACAGATGATCCACAATTTCCTCTTTTGTTTCAAACCACGTTCCGCCCGATCCAAACGCCTGCGCGGTGTGTTTTGAAAGCGGTCCGAACGCGTACAGCAGGTCGACGCCTTTTTCGCGCGCGTACGCGCCAATTTGCCCGTGCAGCTCGTTTTCCTGCCGGCCCAGATCGAGCATGTCCCCGAGCACGGCCACGTGTTTCTTTCCGTCGATAGCCATCAGCGTGTCGATGGCCGCCCGGGCGCTTTCCGGATTCGACTTGTAGGAATCGTCCAAAACACGCGCGGCGCCAAGCTGTGTGAGCGCGGTGCGCATCTTCGTCATTTCCAGTTCGGCCAGTCCTTTTTGGATGGACTCGTCCTGGATTTCGCACGCCTTGGCCGCCATGATGCATGGCAGCGCGTTCATCGCCTGGTGGTCGCCCAGGGCGCGCAACGCGATCTTTCCGTCCAGCAGCGAAGTCGAAAACTCGATGCCGCCGGCTTTATACGCGATGCCGGAAACGATTTTCCCATCGCCCGTTTTCCCGAACGAGCGAATCGTCTTGGATCGGTCCAGCGACTTTTCACGAAGAACCTCGTCGATTTCCGGGCAGTCCTTGTTGTAGAGGAAAAGCCCGCCCGGGCGCAGTCCGTCGTAAATTTCGCATTTGGCTTCGGCGATTTGTTTTTTACCGCCCAGATTTTCCATATGGGCCGATCCAATCGTCGTGATGATGGCGATATCGGGCGCCGCGATCTGGCAAAGCTCCGCGATTTCCCCTTTGTTTTCCATGCCCATTTCCAAAACGGCCACCTCGATGTCTTCGTCAAAATCGAGCACCGTCAGCGGCAAACCGATTTCGTTGTTGCGGTTTCCCTGCGTTTTCTGCGTCTTTTTTTCTTGCGAAAACACGCTATACAGCATGTCTTTGCAGCTTGTTTTTCCATTCGAGCCGGTCACGCCGATCACAAGCGGATGCAGCGTGTCCAAATACGCTTTCGCCAGCGCGGCGAGCGCCTGCTGCGTGTCTTCAACCAAAATCAGCGGCAACTGATCCGGGTATGGCGTATGGTCCTTTTGCCAAAACGCCAACGCGGCGCCGTTTTGCGCCACCTGCTCGATAAATGAATGCCCATCGACTTTTTGACCGAGGATCGGGACGTATAAACTGCCCGGGCGCACTTGCCGGGAGTCGATCACGACGCCTTCCACTGTCGTGTCCTCTTTATAGGTTCCATACACCGGCGCTTGCATGAGTCCGGCAATTTCAGAAATCGTTTTTTTGATCATAATTTATGAGCCTCCATTTGGAAGTTATTATAACACAGCGCACGGGAAATGGGACGACCAATCTTCGATGTCATTTTTCCCGTATTTTTGCTGCTTTCTGTCGATAAAATCGGCTTTTTCTTATTTTTTCGGTCGAAAAGCGCAAAAAAAATCCTTTTTTTTGGTCTATCTCCCCACAAAAACAACCATTTGCTTCGATTCACATACTTTCCCATAAAGTTCACATAAATTATTCCCCGCCTTATGCTATACTGTTAATCAAGCAAGGAAATAGAAGGCCTTGCCGGTATGATGTCATATAATGATATTCATACTATTTTCTATCCCCTTAATTTTTGAGAAGCCAGGCCTCCCCTTAGCCTGGCTTTTCATCGTTTAAGGCGGCATTCAGGAGGAGAGAGAAAATGTGTATTTTTTGTGAAATCGCAAACGGCACCATTCCTGCCAAGCGCGTGTATGAAGACGACCAGGTCATCGCGTTTTTAGACGTCGCGCCAACGAGCTACGGCCACACCCTCGTCGTGCCCAAGGCGCATATCGACTCGTTTTTGGACTGCGATCCCGCCACGCTTCATCATGTGATGGACGTCGCGCAAAAGCTGGCCCGCCAGCTTATGTCGAATTTAAACTGCGACGGAATCAACGTGTTGACCAACGCGAAAGAAGCGGCCGGCCAAACCGTTCCGCATTTCCACGTTCATTTGATTCCGCGCTATGAAGATTCTGCCAAAGAAAACGTCAAATTCCAATTCGGCGAGATCGGTGCGTTCGACTTCGATCAGCTTGTCGCCAACATTACCCGTCCGGTTGAATAAACCGGATTTTTTTTTAAAAGAAAAAGATCAGCTTGGCTGCTGATCCGCTTCTTCTTTTTCATTTTCAAGCGCCACCGGCTCGATGACGTACTGGGAGCCAAAGATCCGGGCGATGTAGTCCGTATATTTGCCTTGCGCGATTTCCTCCTCGCTCAAGTACGCCCGCTCGCCATAAATATTTTGCGTGTCGATTTGGAGCGAGTCGTTGATATTGGGCACGATGACGATATAGTACATGTCCACCGGCTTTTGCTCGATGGCGTACGACAGCCGGTACAATCCGATAAACCGGTCCCCGTGCTGCGCTTCCATGGATTTTAAAAATCCGGCGTATTCGAGCGTCGTCGACTCCAGCGTCGCCTCGCGCGGGTCGATTTGCGTGAATTCCGTTTCAATTTCCTGTCCTTTGTGCTCTTCGATATAGCGCTCCATTTCCCGCTCGATTTGCCCGATCCACGCCGTGTCGATTTGCGTTACCGAGTCAAAGCGGTTTGGCAGGCCTTCCACCACGATTTCCTTGACGGTGTTTTCCGGTTCGAAATGGTACTGCTGCGCCAGCGCCTCGTCGTATTGGGCTTTGACCGTGATCGTGTCCCCGTTCGACAAGCCCGTATCCGGCTCCACCGTGTAGTGAATCGTATTGTAAAATTCCTGAATGCGCTGGTTGATGTCCTCCATCGTATTGATCGCCTCCACGCTGGCGTCGTGGTTTTCCCCTTCGTAAATCAAGCGCATGCTGCTCATGACATCCACTTTGACCGTCCGCAAAAAGAAGAAATACGCCACAAGGATCAGCAGGGCGCACAACCCGAGTAAGGCGCCAAAATAAACGAGTTTGTTTTGAATTGCTTCCTTATTCATCATCTTCCAGAAGTGGATACCGCAATGTCTGCGCGAGGAAACTCCTTTTCTCCCTTCTCTTGTGTATCCCTATGTCCCTCCAATCGCGCGGCTTAGTCGAAATACCGCGCGTTTTCCATCGCCTGCTTCACGTAGTCGAGCATCGCCTTGTCCTCGCCCAGATCGAGAATTTCCCGGGCGTCGTGCACGCATACTTCCATGATAGCCGGATCTTTTTCAAAGTCGCCAAGAATAAAAGTCGGCAATCCGCTTTGCCGGGTTCCCAGCAAGTCGCCCGGACCGCGTTTGGACAAGTCGTACGCGGAAATCGCGAACCCGTCCGTCATCGTTTCGAGCTTTTTGAGCCGCTCGATCGCTTCCGGATCTTTGGAGTTGGAAAGCATCCAGCACTCGCCCTGCCGTTTGCCTCTGGCGGCGCGTCCCCGCAACTGGTGAAGCGTCGACAAGCCAAAGCGATGCGCGTCGTAAATGACCATCATCGTGGCGTCCGGCACGTCGATGCCAACCTCGATGACGGTCGTCGACACGAGAATGTCGTACGCCTTGTTGGCGAACTGCTCCATGATCTCGTCTTTTTCCTGCGCGCGCATTTTGCCATGCAGCAAGCCGACCCGGTATTTGTCGCCCAGCGTCTTGACCATGCCTTCGTAAATCGTCGTGACGGCCCGCAAGTTCGTTTCCAGATTCTCGTCGATCATCGGACACACCACGTAGCACTGGCGCCCTTCGTCGATGCCGGCGAGCACATCGCTCAAAATGCTTTTCATCGAGGTGCCCGGCACGTACCGGGTGAGCACCGGCTTGCGGCCGGGCGGCATCGTCCGAATACTGCTCAACCGAATATCGCCATAGAGAAAGTGCGCGTAGGTGCGCGGGATCGGCGTCGCCGACATCATGAGAAAGTCGACGTTTTTTCCTTTTTCCAGCAACGCCCGGCGCTGGTTGACGCCAAAGCGCTGCTGCTCGTCCGCCACGACGAGGCCGAGCTTTTCAAAATTGACTTTTTCCTGAAACAGCGCGTGGGTGCCGACCACGATTCGAATTTCCCCTTCCTCCAAGCCGGCCAGCACGTCCCGCTTTTCCTTGGCGGGCAGCGAGGCGACCAGCAGGCTGGCCGGCAGGCCGAGCGCTTTTAAATTTTCATAGTGCTGGCGGGCGAGGATCTCAGTCGGGGCCAAAAACGCGCACTGGTATCCGGCCAGCTCGCACGCGAACAAGCTCATCATCGCGACGATCGTCTTGCCGCATCCCACATCGCCCTGGATCATCCGGTACATGATCGTGTCCGAGCGCATGTCGCGCAAGACGTCGTCGATGGCGCTTTGCTGGTCGGGCGTCAGCGGGAACTTGAACTGCGCGATTTTTTCCTCGATCCGCTTTTGATCGAACACTTTGGCTTCCTTTGTGATCGTTTGCACCTGCTGCGCCTGCACGCAGCATTGAAAGCAAAGAAACTCCTCGTATTTTAAAGTCCGGATCGCCTGGTGAAGCTCGCGCATCGAGCGGGGCTCGTGGATCCACTCGTAGGCGGTGGCGTTGTCGAGCAGCCGGTATTTTTGGCGGTAGCGCGAAGGAATCAAATCGGGAAGGTCGCGCACGTGCTTGAGCGCCGCCTTGATGGCCGCCTGCATGTCGGCGGGCTTCATGCCTTTGGTCAGCGAGTACACCGGACGTAGCCCGGTCTGGGCGCTGAGGGGCTTCAAGTTGTAGTTGGAGGCCACGATCTTGCCGTTTCCCTGGTAGACGCCAAACAGCGTGATCGTTTCACCAAAGCGAAACTGCCCGATCCACGGCCGGTTGAAGAGCGTGACTTCGATTTCCTCGTTCCACGCGATAATGGAAAACCGCGTCATCGTGCGGTTCTTCCCGAGCCGGATGAGCGAGGGTCTGGAGGCGATCAGTCCTTCCAGCGCCACGTTGTCGCCTTTTTCCCACTGGTCGAAGGGCACCGCCTCGATCGTTTCATAGCGGAACGGATACGTTTTAAGCAGCTGTTCCACCGTGTCGATCTTCATTTTTTGCAGCAGGCCATAGCGCCTAGCGGTGAGTTTGAGTTCGCGCAGTTCCACGGTCCACACACTCCTTTTGGACGAACGCCACAAAATTCAACTCGAGGTAGGCGTACAGGCAGCCGACCACGAACAAAAGGAAAATGATCGCGAACATGCTCGAGAGCGGCACGCCGAATCCGACGGTTAAAAACAGCATGTACATCCAGCTGAACATCGGGTTGCCCACATACAGCAAGTTGTAAACGATGTGGGGCACGTAAAAGCCTTGCGCCAGTGAGAACGGCCCGCCCGTCACCGTGTCGATGGCCATGACGGCCAAAATCAAGGCGCAGTACACGTTCAAAAGCGAGCGGTAGTGGCGGGCGAAGACGGCGCGCACAAAGCCCCAAATGTCCTTCCAGCTTCTCTTGCCTAAAAACAGCGCGTAATAGTACACGAGCTGAAACGGAATGACGACAATCAAAACGAACGTGCTTACGAGCTGCACGACAATCGACAGGGGCATATTGCTGGCGAAAACCGTCGAAAGCGGCATGAGGACGGCCGATACGAGCAAGATCAAAACGCCTTGCAGCATGAGCACGCGCCCGATCGCACCTGCCGTCAGCTTTTCCTTGTCGGGCGTCCATGCCAGCGTGCAGATTTTGTAAAAGCCAATCGAAGACAGCAGCGAGAGAACGACTTGGATGCCGTAAAACAAACGCGGGTCGATGGCGGCTGAACCCGCCATTAAATAAGGGATATTGTATAAAAACGACAAAATAAGCGTCGCAACCAGCGCCTTGAGCAGACTGCGAAACTGAAAATGGGAAAAGAACGCTTGAAGCTTCTTCATCGTGAGATCTCCTTTCAATGATGTATTTCTTTATTATACCCGAAAATCACGATTCGCCCAACACCGCCGCGAACGCGTCGTATTGATGCCCGATTCGATCATCGAACCGGATCGGTCCGAGATAATACTGTCGCGCGATGCGTTCCAGCTCCACCCGGCCGTCCCGCGATTGAAACAACTCGGTGAACCGGCCCAGGACAAGCGCGCGGATTTTCGTGAAGACGCCCATCATCGCCAGCTGCGCGAAATCGCTTTCGATACGCTGGGAAGAACCGGAAAAGCTTTCAAGAAGAAGCGTCTTTTGCGTCAGATCCGGAAACCGGCCGGTCCCGGCCAGCTTCAACAAACAACGGATATTGCCGCCATACACGCCTTTTTGAACGAGGAGGTCCTCGTTTTCCTTTCGAAGCCAGTCGAGAAGCTCTCTTTGCCGGCCATGGTTGCGCAGCTGGTACAGGACGGCCGGTTTTTGCACGCATAAGACATTGAGCACGCACGTCAAATCGCTGTAGCCGGCGAACACTGTTTTCGCTTGGCGGTACGCTTCGACATCCAAGTACGGAATCGTCGTGTTGGCCAGGTCGCCGCCGGACACGTCGAACACAAAATCAAAAACGTTTTCACGCATCCACGCGTTGAATACGGCCGCTTTTTGGGCGGGCGACGCCTGTTGGTCGTACAAATACGGCGAAACGGCGATTTGGAACCCTTCCGCCTGCAGCCAGTCAATCAAGTCGTCCAGTGGACGCGTCAGCGGATTGGAAAGATTTAAAATTCCTATTTTTATATTGAGCATGGTTTTCCTCCGAGGTATATTTTATTTGATTATATCAGGAAAGAAGGAAAGAATTATGAATCATGATTGCATTGAGCGCGTTCTCGCGCTTTCCAACGCGTTTGGCCCAAGCGGAATGGAAGACGAGGTGGTCGCGCTCGCCAAAGCAGACACGGCCGATTTTTGCGACGCGGCCGAGGACACGCTGCGCAACTTGTATTTGCGTCCTCGCTCGAACGCGTCGAAGCCGGGCGGCTGCACGATCGCGCTGGACGCGCATAGCGACGAAGTCGGCTTTATGGTGCAGGCGCTGCTGGAAAACGGAACGCTTCGCTTTTTGCCGCTGGGCGGCTGGAACCCGGTCAATATCGTGGGCGCGCCGGTGAAGATCCAGACGCGAAACGGCTTTGTGACCGGCATTGTCGCGGCCAAACCGGTGCATTTTATGAGCGAGGAGGAAAAGCGACGCCCCATCGACTTCGATTCGCTGGTAATCGACGTGGGAACGAGCGACAAAGCGCAAACGCGCGCGCTGGGCGTTCGTCCGGGAGATTTTGTCGTGCCGGCCGTTTCGTGCGCGTTTGACGAAAACCGCGGTGTGTTCATGGGCAAGGCGTTCGACTGCCGGATTGGATGCGCCGCGTTGCTGGACACGCTGCGCCAGACGCAGACAAGCCCTAACCATGTCATTGGCGTCTTGAGCGCCCAGGAGGAAGTAGGCGACCGGGGCAGTACGCTGGCGGCGAAAAAGATCCAGGCCGATGTCGTCATTTGTTTTGAGGGGTGCCCGGCGGACGACTCGTTCGAGTCGCCGGATTTGATTCAGTCGGCGATGAACAAAGGCGTTATGCTGCGCGCGTTCGACCGCTCCATGATTACGCATCCGCGCTTTCAGCGGTTCGCGTTGCGGTGCGCCGAGGAACACGGCATTCCGTACCAGGTGGCGGTGCGCAAGGGCGGCGGCACGAATGGCGGGATTTACCACACATACGACATGCCGACGATCGTCATTGGCATCCCGACGCGGTTCGCCCATTCGAGCGTGGGCTTTTGCTCAATCAAAGACTACGAGGGAGCGGTCGAACTGGCCAAAGCGATCATCGAGTCGCTGGACAAGGAAACCGTGGCATCGTTCTAGGGGCGCGGCGCGTTTTATGGTAAGGTGAAGAGAAGGAGATGTTGATATGAAAAAGAAAAAAGTAACCATCACAATGAAAGACGGCCACACGATGGCCGGCGAACTGTATCCGGATATCGCGCCGGAAACGGTGGCGAACTTTGAAAAGCTCGCCAACGAAGGCTTTTACGATGGATTGACGTTCCACCGCATCATTCCCGGGTTCATGATTCAGGGAGGCGATCCCAAAGGCAACGGAACCGGCGGTCCGGGATACTCGATCAAGGGCGAGTTCAACGCCAACGGCTTTAAAAACGATTTGAAGCACACGCGCGGCATCCTTTCGATGGCGCGGGCGATGGATCCAAACTCGGCGGGCAGCCAGTTTTTCATCATGCATGCCGACGCGCCGCACCTCGATGGCCAGTACGCCGGCTTTGGCTTGATTACCGAAGGTCTGGACGAGCTGGACCGCATCGCGGGCACCCCGACAAGCTGGAACGACGCGCCAAAAACACCGCAAGTCATCGAATCCATCCGGGTCGAGGATCACGACTAAAACACGAAACGCGGCTTGCGATTGTTGCCAAAAGTTTGTGATAGATCTATTGAAAGGAAGAAAATCAGAATTCTTCCTTTTTTTGATGCGTTCCAACAACAACTTCGTTCCGTCGCACAGTAAACGACGCAAAAATAAAACCTTCGATCCAGGGAATGTATTGAAGGTGAAAAACGGTTTTATCCTTTATTCAATGCTTGTTTTTGGAAAAACGTTTCGACTTTGGCAATGGTTTGCCCCGTTACTTCAGCGATGGTTTTCAAATCCATGCCTTTGGCATACAATTTGCGCATGATGGCTTCACGCTCTTGCGTGCGTCCTTTTGCCCGTCCCTGGGCGCGTCCTTCCCGACGTCCCTGGGCAAAGCCTTCCGCTCGTCCTTCTGCGCGTCCCTTGTTCCGGGACTTTCTTTCAAATTCTCTCATGATCTCACACATGGCATTCACTCCTTCCGGTTCCTTTTTAAAATACGATACGGCTTCTCTAAGCTCATCATAAAACATGTCATCCGGGTTTGTACACTAGAAGATTTTCATCAAAAAGCATCATGACGTATGCCATGATGCCTGCTTGTTACGCGGTTTGTTGCGTCTTAAAAAACAATTTTACTTTTGATAGCGATTGATTGGTGATTCGCGCGATCCTTTCGTAGGACATGCCTTCTTCACGCAAATTGCGCATAATGGCTTCCGTGCGCTTCTTTGCCTTTTTACGTTCCTCGGCACGTCCCTTGTTCTCGGATTTTCTCTCAAATTCTCTCATGATTTCACACATGGTATTCACTCCTTCCGGTTCTTTTTTAAAATACGATACGGCTTCTCTAAGCTCATCATAAAACATGTCGTCCGGGTTTGTACAGTGGAAATCATGCAT
>NZ_CAXHOA010000002.1:35239-45105 GCF_964018005.1 uncultured Dubosiella sp. | reverse complement strand
AAAAATTATTTCAATGAAACCAAGATCGCAAAAGATCCATTTCTGTTTTCATGCGGTGCTTTGATCTAAAAAAGTGAAGAGGAAAAAATCAAAGGAAGCCATAAAAAAGATAAGAGAGGAAAGAACCTGGGAAAAAGAACGGAATCTTTCGATGGTTGGAATCAGGATCCGCCGGAAGGCGGATGTGGACAAACTATAGCATGAAAAAAATATAAGCGTCAACAAGAAAAGCGGAAGATTCGAATTTCCTTTCACCTGTTATACACTCCCCGCAAGAACTGTCGCTTGCCGGTCATATTTTTCGCCAATGTTGTTTCCGACCAACAACCTGAATCCTTTGGCTAGTGGCTTGAGCACAAAAAACAAAACGGTCTGGCTGTTTTGGCCGTGTGAATCAGACGCCCCGCTTCGAGAATTTGCGCGATGACTTCGACGAAAACATCCCTTTTTGGAAAACGGCCGCCCATCAAAGATGGTTCGTTTCTCGTTCTCGCTTTATTTGGCGCAAAAACCACATATATCAAACAAAAAAGCATTCAAAACGGATGCCTGTAAAATTATCCTTCAACAATCGCGTCGTCAGCCGTGTAGCCTTCCAGCGAGTTTTCCTTCACCTGAACGCAAAGGAACCGGATGCCCTCATCGGCGGCCGCGAAAAACTGCCGTTTTCCCGCCGGGGCGACGCGGAGCCAGTCCCCCGCCTCCAACGGAATTTCCTGTCCGTCAATGACGGCTTTGCCCTTTCCTTCGAGCACCGCGTAAATTTCCTCGTTGGCTTTGTGGGCATGCACGAATGGGACGCTCGCGCCAGCCGGCAGGCTGTTGACGCTCACTTCCGCACCCGTCAAACCGAGCGCATCGTGCAGCTCGACGCGCGCCTCGTTTCCCACACTCGCTTTTTTATAGTTTTCCATTTCTCTTCCTCCTGAATGTAACCATCGTTTACACATCGAAAATACCACAGGTTTATTGTAATTTCAATAGTTACATTCATTTTTTTCTTTTCATTGACGAAATCCAGCGATGCATTGTATTCTTTTATTTAGAACAATAAGAAAGGACCGTTTTGATGAAAGGGATCATCCACTATGTCAAACCGCACATTCTGCACTCGTGGTCGCACGCCCGCTCCTTTTCGCTGATTCGAAAACGAATGGGCACCCCGTGGCAGACGTGGATGCTGTTTTGGCACATCCGCAAAGTGTTCATGATCAACACGCCCGGCTGGCTGCCGGTCGTGCTTGCCTACCGCTATTTTGTGAGCATGTTCGTTTCGCCCGTCGTCAAAGCGGGCATGCAGGACGCCAAGGCGACGACCATGGCGCTTTGGAAAAAGGAAAAATAAAACAAAGACAGGAATCCGATGGAACATATCCAACTTTCCTGTCTTTTTATTTGTATCTTCGCTCGATTTGTTTGTACGCCGCGAAAAGGATAAACGGAATCAACACGCTTTCCGCCAGACACACGAGAAGCAAGTCGAATGGCAGCAGCGTGAGAAAGAACACGGGCTTCAGGAACACGACGCAGCAGCCGAACACGACGCACATCGCCACCCAGAGCACTTTGCGCAATGTCGTAAACGGCCAGCACGTCTTGTACAGCACGCACAAGGCGCAAATGCCGGCCAGAATCGTACAAATCGTGGAAAACTGCTCGTCGCTCATCGCGAAAAACCGGCGCAGGACGGCGGTGAGCACGACGCACAACGTCACACATAACGCGCCCGGAAACGCTTTGGAAAGCACGGTACGCAAAAAGTTGCCCTTGACGCGTTTGGCGTCGGGCTCAAGCGTGAGCACAAAGCTTGGAAACCCGATGGCAAGCGACGAGATAAGCGTGAGCTGAATCGGCTGGAACGGATACTCGGTCCAGAAAAACAGCGTCAGAAAACTGAGCGCGAACGAGAACATCGTCTTGACGAGAAACAGCGACGCCGTCCGCTGGATGTTGTTGATGACGCAACGCCCCTGCCGCAAAATGGCGGGCATCGCCTCGAACTGGTCTTCGAGCAGCACCAAACTGGCGATGTTGCGGGCGGCCTGCGCCCCGCTTCCCATCGCGATCGAGCAATCCGCCTCCTTGAGCGCCATGACATCGTTGACGCCATCCCCCGTCATCGCGACGGTGTGGCCTTTGTTTTTGAGGGCAAGCACCATTTCCTTTTTTTGCTGCGGATCGACCCTGCCAAAAATCGCGTAACGTTCCATCAGGTCGGGAATGTCGGCGTTCGACACGCTCATCATGTCGATAAACGCCCCTTCCACGCCCGCTTCCTTGGCGATCGCGGCGACCGTGACCGGATCGTCGCCGGAAATGATCTTGATGTTCACGTCCTGCGTCTGGAAGTACGAAAGAATTTCCCGGGCGTCCGGACGCAACACGTCCTGGATGAGGATAAGACCCAAAAGCCGCGGTTTTTCCATGTCTTTTTTTTGTTCGGCCAGCGCGAGAACCCGGCGTCCTTTTCTGGCGGCCGCGGCGATTTGGGCGACAATGGCCGGATCCGGGACGTCGAAAATAAACGAGTACGCCCCGCAAAGGTATGTCGTGTCGCCAAAGGTCGCCTCGCAGCGCTTCGTGGCGCTCTGAAACGGAACGACCGAATCGGCTTTTTCATGGACCCATTCATTTTGGGTGTAGGCACGGATGGCTTTGGCGGTCGCGTTGTCGTCGGGCAGCGAGGCGTACATCTTCGCCAAAACCGGCTCGATTTTCTGATTGGAAAACGATTCGACGTCGACGACTTTCATCGCCCCTTGCGTCAAGGTGCCGGTTTTGTCGCAGCAAAGCACGTCGACGCGGGCGAGCGTCTCGATGCAGTACAACTCCTGCACGAGCACCTGGCGGCGGGCCAGCTTGATCGAGGCGACCGCCAGCGCGATACTCGTTAAAATGACGAGTCCTTCGGGAATCATGCCGATGAGCGCGGCGACCGTCGAAAGGATCGACTCGTTCCACGGATCGTGGTTGAAAAAGTATTGTTTGGCGAACAGGCACAAGCCAAGCGGAATGATCGAGTACGTGCAAAACTTAATGATTTTCTGGAGCGACTCGCGCAGCTGGCTTGGATAACGCTTGTCGCGTTTGGCTTCCTTCAGTATGGTGGAAATGTACGTCTGGTCCCCGACTTTGTGCACTTCCATGCGGGCTTGCCCGGCGATGACGAAGCTGCCGGACAAAACCGTCGCCCCTTCCTGCTTTTCGATCGAGTCGCTCTCGCCGGTTAGCATCGCCTCGGAGCATTCGACCATGCCTTGCACGATCGTGCCGTCGCACGGGATCTGGTCGCCGGCGCGCAGCACGAGAATGTCGCCTTTGGCGATGTCCTCCATCGCGATCTTTTGCTCCCTGCCGTCGCGAATGACGCACGCCAGCTCCTGGTGGATGAGGGCGAGCTTGTCGAGCACCTGCTTGGAGCGTACTTCCTGCACGATGCCGATGACCATGTTGGAGAGGACGACGCCTAAAAAAAGCATGTTGCGATACGATCCGGTCATGAACACGAGCGCGGCGAGCGCGAAGTTCACGATGTTGAAAAACGTGAACGTGTTTTGTAAAAAGATCGCCTTGTACGAGCGGCTCGACTCGTCTTTGATTTTGTTTTTTTCTCTCTTGCGGGCTTCCTCGGTTGTCAAGCCCTGCTTGGGATCCGTGTTGTTCATGCGCCCATTATACCAAAATTCCCTTCACTTCCTCATTACATTCCCTCAGCTTTTGATCGTTTTGATTTGATTGTCCTCGATACGGTAAATGCGCGCGGCGATGGGATCGAGCTCGTCGGAATGGCAAATGATCAAAAACGCCGTGTCGTCCTTGTGGCGGGCGATGTAGTCGACCAGACTGTGGATCGTTTCCTGGTCGAGGTTGGTGAACGGCTCGTCCAAAAGGACGGGATTTTTATGGAGCGAGAGCACGCGGAGAAGGTTGACTTTTTGCTGTTCGCCAAAGCTTAAGTTACGCACGTTCTCGTTGATTTTCTTTTGCGCGAAATCAATGTGCAGCATGTCGAACACTTCGGGGTCGATGGCTTCACCAAACAAATTGTCCTTCACCGTTCCATTGACGAGCAGCGTCGGGTATGTCAAATACGCGACGTCCGTCAGCGCGTTGTCGAGCTCAATGTTTCCTTCGAAGCTGTCGACGTCGAAATAGCCGCTCAAATAGTTGAGCAAGACCGATTTTCCGGTCCCGTTTTGTCCTTTGATGAGCGTGACGCCCGTTTTGGGAATGACGAGCTTGTCGGTTTCAAAGAGCTTCGTCTCCTTTTGCGCGGTCGGATAAAACCGGCCTTGCAAAATGGCGGCCAGATGGGCGAACGTTCCGTACTTTTCCTCGAAGCCGCTTGGTTTGTTGGCGTCTTTCTCGAACTGTTCCAAACGCTCGATGTGGCTCGTGTTGACCTGATAGTGGATGGCGATCTCGAAACATTTGTTGAGCGGGATCTGGTACAGGCTCGTGACCTGGTAAATGAACAGGATGCTGCCGAGTGTGAGCTTGTCTTGAAAGTACAAATAGGTGGATAGCATGAGGACGAGCACTTGTGCGATGTTCGACATGACGCTAGGCAGGTTGTTGGTGATCGTCTCGAACAGTTTGAACTTTTTTATAAATTTCAAATAATTGGCAACGACGCCGGCGTACCGGTTCAAAAAGAAGGTGTCGGCGCGGTTGATGTTGATGGCCCGTTTGTCTTCGACGACTTTTTTGATTTCGCTAAAAAACGCGTCCTGTTTAGGAAGGCCTTCCTTTTGCAGCGACGAGATGGATTTGCTGGGCTGGCGCACGACAAAGTAAAAAACCGGAATGTACAAAAAGAACAGCAGGCCGTAAATCGGATTCACGACCGTCACGGTAGCGATAATGATGAGCACGCATAAAATGTACGCGATCAGTTCGATGTTGAGCTGGATGTAAATGTCGGCGAATGTGAAGCCGGAGGAGGTGGCCAGGTTGATAAAGTAGCCTTTTTCATGTTTCTCGTATTCGCGCAGCGGACTTTTGAGCATGAGGCGCAACACCTTGCGCGAGTTGTTCAGCGACTCTTCCACATCCACTTCCAGCGGCTTGTAGTTGACGAAGTAGACGGAGACGAAGCTGTTCAGCAGCACGAAGCCGAGCAAAAACGCGAGCAGCCGGATGATTTGGGCAAACGAGCTTTTTCCCGTGATCTGGTCGATGACTTCGCTGAACGTGTAGCTGATCAAGATCGACAGCAAAACATTGAGCACGATGAACGCGATGTAGACCACGTGCCTTCCTTTGTATTCGATCAGTCGAAATTCGGTGTTCTTTTTCATGGTTCCTCCTTCAAAGCGCATAGCGCTTTATTAAACTTTTTGTTTTTAACGACTCTATTCACTAAAGAATCCAAACGCAAATAATAATATAATTCCGCTTCTGTCTAAATCAATGAAAATACACTTTGGAATTATGAATCAAAAATATTTGTTTTTTTCTTGTTCGCTATAAATTATTCATGAAATATGAAATTTTGTAAATCAGGCTATGTTTACTAACTGTTTTTGTATAGCTTTTTCTCCATCAAAAAACTCCGAATCTAAAATCCGGAGCGAGTATCCCTTATGAAAAATCACCCAAACATGTCGTGAAGCGATCCAGTTGATGATTCATATAAAGCCGTATATCTCTCACCACTTGCACAATCTTTATTGTGTTTTCTTTTTCTTCAAAATAGTCGAGCATGAAATCTTGAATAAACGAAATATCCTCATATCTTTTATTTTCCAATAATGACTGATAATACGCGAGAATACTATGCTCAAACTGTTCATCCTGTCCATTTATTCTATCCTTGATCGCCCGCAAAAACAGCCGGTAAGAAGTGTCACACTCCTCCTCCTCCGCTTTTTCACACGCCTTGAAAGCCTCTTCCACCCTATTAAGCTTAAAAAGAGAAAAAGGAACATAATAGCATAAATCGGGAGATGAATCTTTTTCTAATTTCGCCCGCTTCGCATATTGAATGCATTCTTCATAATTCTCACTCAACAAAGCGTTCCAGGCCAAATTGTGATAAATTTGACCGGTGGGATAATTTAAGTATTCATTGTTAGAGGAAACGAGTAAATGAAGCAACTTTTCTTTCGCTTCCAAAAAAAGTCTTAAATCGGTCAGCACCACGCATTCAAACATATCCACTGTAATCAGGCGGCTATAATTGTTACAGAGCTTCAGTACTTCTCGAGCCTCCAAACATTTTTTATAGGCAATAACCGGCTGATTCAACTCGGCATAAACACTGATTAGCTGAAACGTATTCATCGCATGGACATGGGAATTTGGATTGCACAATTCGCCTGATTTCAAAAAACAATCCAGCGCGATTGGATTATCCATTGTATTCCTTTTATAAAAAATTCCTAAAAGACAATAATAAACCGCCAATTCGTCATTTTGCAGGCAGTTCAAGTTTTGGTCGATCACCATCTTTATTTGTCTTACCTTCTCATCATCCTGGACGATACGCAAAAAGTAAAAAAGTTTAATCATTAGCGATACGAAAAAGCCATAAGAATGAAGACGCTCTTCCTCGCTTTTTTGAATTTCCTCATACTTGGAGCAAATCCGTTCCGTTTGCTCGAAAAAGAAATATTCAAACAACTGAAATAGATCTTCTCTTGCCTGACGCCATAAATTTTGATCTTCATCAAAAGAAACGTTTAATATTTCGTTGATTTGTGAAACCGTTCCTTCTGGAAAATGCCTCTTTCCGTTTTCCAAATCACTTAAAAAGCCTTTATTCATTCGCAATTCTTTTGCCAGGGCAATTAAAGAGCGCTTCTGGCCCCTTCGATGCAGGCGATAATAAGCGCCCGCGATCCTTTCTTTCGGGATCCCCTGATCCACAAGCGCGCTTTGTTGTTTGATTTGAAACGGCATAGTCAATTCTCCTTTTGAAGATTATTTCATGAACCGAAAAAATTTCAAGAAAAATCACATAAAATTAAATTTTTTTATTTTGTTAAACAGGATTGACAAACCACCCAACTGTGTTTAATGTATATATTGTATATACACACTAAAACAGGAGACGTCGAATTATGGATATCATCATCACTATGCGATCGGACAAACCGATCTACGAGCAAATCGAATCCCAGTTTCGGGAAATGATCGTCAGCGGAAAGCTGAAAGCGGGCGATTCGATTCCCAGCATGCGCGCGCTTGCCAAAGACTTGCACATTTCTTTAATTACGGTGAAGAAGGCGTATGAAAACCTGAGCCGGGACGGCTTGATTGAAACGATCGTGGGCAAAGGCTCGTTTGTGGCGGCTTTGAACACCGAACTGCTCCGCGAGGAAAAACAGCGGGAGATCGAGAATTTGCTGGCGCAAGCCTGCCAGAGCGCCAAGACGGCTGGCATCGGCCCCGATACGCTCAAAGAATTGATTGATGTCCTCTATGAAGGAGAATGACTTATGACAACAGCATTATGTGTGCGAGGCTTAACGAAACGCTATCCGGCCTTCGCGTTGCAGGATTTGTCTTTTGATCTTCCGCAAGGCACCATCGTCGGCCTCATTGGTGAAAACGGCGCGGGCAAAAGCACCCTGCTGCGCTGCCTTTTAGGCATGACAAAACCCGATCAAGGCTCGATCACGCCACCATTGACGAATTTCAATCAAATCAGCTTTATCCCCGATTCATGCACCTTTCCCGAGATCTTGACGATCGAACAGCTCGAAAAGGATTTCACGAACATTTACGCCCAATGGGACGCCAAAAAGTTTTGGGACATGGCTTCCGACTTCGGGTTGCCCAAAGCGCAAAAAATCAAAACGTTCTCCAAGGGAATGAAAGTGAAGCTCGCGTTTTGCGTGGCCTTTAGCCACCACGCCCGTCTGCTCGTTTTGGACGAGGCGACGTCCGGCCTCGATCCGGTCGTGCGCGACGAAATTCTCGACTTATTGCTGGAATTTATCCAGGACGAGAACCACACCGTGCTTTTTAGCACCCACATCACAAGCGACCTGGAAAAAGTGGCCGACTACATTTTGTACCTTCACGAAGGAAAAAAGATGTTCATGGACGCCAAGGACGAGCTGACGGAATCCTTCGCGCTCATGCATTGCTCGAAAAAAGAGTTTGAACAACTTCCACCCGACGCGATCATTCGTTCTATAGAGCAGCCGTACCAGGTGGACGTGCTCGTCAAAAAAGCGGACGCGCGCTATACGTACGACGCCCCGACACTGGAAGACTGGATGCGGATGTACACGAAAGGAGAAAAACGATGAAAGGATTGTTAAGAAAGGATTTACAGCTCATTTGGGCGAGCTGGCCGATTTTGCTCATGATCCTGGTTTGCGGAACCGGCATTTCCATTTATATCCAGCAGCCAACGATGGAAATTTGCTTCGTGACGCTGCTGCTCGTGTTTCAAACGGTCGCCACAATCATGAACGACCAGACGTCGGGCTGGTTTCCGTGGGAGCTGACTTTGCCGGTTTCCCGAAAAGGCATTGTTTACGAGAAGTTTATTTTGGCCCTGATCGTGCTGGCGTTTGGCACTTGCCTCGCCTTGCTCATCTACTGGGGCGTGTCCGCCATCACCCACGTGACGATCGACCGGGTTTCGCTGGAAATCAACCTCGCGATCCTGCTTGTCTTTTTCGGCTTTGGCGTCGCGCCCGGCCTGCTCCTCTCGTTTTATAAAAAAGAGGCCGGCCCGATCGCGATGATCGTCGCCGCCCTGCTGCCTGTCGCGATCCTTCTTGTCGTCATGAACACTGTGTCCGACACCAAAATCAAAGAGGTGTTTATGATTTTGGCCGCCATCAGCATGGTTCTTTATTTTGCGATCATGGTTATCAGCCCGAAAATCGTCACCGGCTGGCTAAATCGAAACACGTAGTCAAACGCGGTCCAAAACGGGCCGCGTTTTTTACGAATCGACATCCACGGAAATCGCGGTGATTCGCGTTTCCTGCGCCGGATTCAGGCTCCTCTCTCTTAAAATTTTTACCAGATCCAAACGTTTGGCGTCGCTGGCTCGCGGAAATTTTTCGCCATCCCTTTTCAGGAGGCGCAATGTCGCTTTCAGCGCGTCCGCGCCTTTGTCCAGCGCTTTCTCGAACGTTTCTCCAAACGCGCTCATCCCGTTGAAATCCGGAAACAAAACGACAAACATCCTTCCTTCTTTTGTGACGACGACCGGGTATGTTGCCATGGCGGTTCTCCTCTCTTTTTCTTTATTTTACCGACAAAAGAGGAAGATTCCAATCCACAAAAAAAACGGATCCCTTTCGGAATCCGTGGCTTTTCAAGTGGTGGTCTCAGTCGGAATCGAACCAACGACACAAGGATTTTCAGTCCTTTGCTCTACCAACTGAGCTATGAGACCACAATGGTTGCGGGGGAAGGATTTGAACCAACGGCCTCCGGGTTATGAGCCCGACGAGCTACCAGACTGCTCTACCCCGCGATGTGAATAAAAATATTTAGTTGTAATAAAATGGCGGAGAAACTGGGATTCGAACCCAGGCGCCGCTCACACGACCTACCGGTTTTCAAGACCGGACCCTTCAGCCACTTGGGTATTTCTCCATAACATGTGAGTGTTGTTACTACCATAAGGTACGATATAGATTGGTGGACCCTGTAGGACTCGAACCTACGACCCGCCGGTTATGAGCCGGATGCTCTGACCAACTGAGCTAAGGGTCCAAAAACAGTTGGTGGCTGGAGTGAGACTCGAACTCACGACCTTCCGGGTATGAACCGGATGCTCTAGCCAACTAAGCTACCCAGCCGAAGAGAATGGTCGGGACGACAGGATTTGAACCTGCGACCCCTTGATCCCAAATCAAGTGCACTACCAAGCTGTGCTACGTCCCGACATA
>NZ_CAXHOA010000002.1:0-35190 GCF_964018005.1 uncultured Dubosiella sp. | reverse complement strand
GCGCGCCCAGTAGGAGTCGAACCCGCAACCTTTTGATCCGTAGTCAAACGCTCTGTCCAATTGAGCTATGGGCGCATGTGCTTGTCTTTATCAAGTGCTCACTTATATTACCATTACTCCCTGGTGAATGCAACACTTAAATTCAATTTTTTTAAATTTTTTTCAACCGCGCATTCCAGGCGCGAAAAAGTCTTGTACAAGACCTTCTCGCCTAGCTTTCCCGCGTTGTCTTCTCGGCCAAGGCCACGTAGCGCTCCACGCCATCAAAAAGGCACGTCTTGAGCAACGACAAATACGCCTCGAACGAAAACGTTTCGACCGTCGCGAGCATTTCCATCCGCACGCCAAACAAATCGACATTGTACGCTTGCTCCCGCATGCCGTTGCGCAAATAAAACGCCTTCCGCCGCTGACGTAGCGCGCGCTCCGCCGGCACCTCCGTCGACCACGGATCCTCGATCTCCAAAACGATTGGCTTGTCGTGCGCGGCGAAAAACTGCTTCAGGACTCTGGAACCGATTTGGCGTTTTCGCGCTTGCGGATCCACCGCGAAATAGTCGATCAAAATGTGGTTGGCGTCCTCGAGCGTAAACAGAAGCCCGCAAGCCCGGTCCTCCTCCACCACGGCGTACATTCGCTCGTTTCCTTTTACCATCACCTCGAACGGCTTCTTTTCGCTTTTTGGAAACGACGCCTCATACAACTCTTTTATATAGGGAACTTCCCGGTCCTCCATCTTTCGATATCCTACGCTTTGCATACTTCGCATTATAAAAGGGAGAGCGCGTCTTGTCCAGTCTTGAAAATTCGCCCAAAACCCGGATTTCACATTTCATCCGCCATGGGGGCGTGCTATAATTTTTGCATGAACTACAGTACGATCCTGCTCGCGGCTGGCAGAGGAAGCCGCACCAACCTTGACTACAACAAGGTCTTTTATCATCTGGACACCGACCGGACCGTGCTGGACGCCAGTCTGGCGCTGTTCCTCGACGACGAGGAGTGCCGGCAGATCGTTCTGGTCTGCGCCCCGTACGAGCTCGATTACGTCCAATCCAACTACAGCAAAGATCCACGCATCTGCTTTGTCGCCGGCGGCGACACCCGGCAGCAATCCGTCTGCAACGGCCTGGATGCCGTAAAGGAGGACTACGTTTTCATCCACGACGCCGCCAGACCTTTCCTGAAGCCGTACTCGATTTACGAATTGAAAAAGACCCTCGAAATCGAAGACGCGTGTTTGCTGATGGTACCCAGCGTCGACACGGTCAAACTCGTCGAAGGGGGCTACGTTGCCCAAACGCTTTGCCGCGACCAGGTGTACCGGGCCCAAACCCCGCAATGCTTTAAAACGAGCCTGATCCAAAAGTGCCACGAAAAAGCGAAAAATGCCGGCAAGCTCGCGACCGACGACGCCCAGCTTGTCGAATGGTATGGAAAGATTCCCGTCCGGGTCGTTTACGGCGACGAGGAAAATATCAAGATCACGCTGCCAAGCGATTTGATCCACGATTAAAAAAGCGTATTGAGCAAGGAGGATTTATGGAAGAGCTGCTTCACTATTCCGCATTGATTTTCGATTTTTGTCAGGAGGAAACCGATTCCTTCGAAACCTTGTGCCACGACATCGACGTCTTCGCCGGCGATCCGGCCTGCGCCCAAATCGTCGTGAGCTGCCTGCGCGACTGGCAGCTGCGCCTCTCGCTGGATCCAAAGCCAAAAACGATGCTCGTCCGCATGGCCGACCATCCGTACGCGGCGCTCATCAACGGGCTCAAAGCCGTCAGCGAGGAAAACGTGCTCGTCGTCGGCCTGGCCGAGCCGATCCGGCTCGAATCCAAAGACGCCGTCCTCGACGCCTTGACGCGTTACCCGGCCATCCACGCCCATGCCGGCCTGCAAGGCTTCGACACGCGCCTGCTGATGTTTTGCCTCCAGCACGCCGTCGAGCAAAACATTTCGATCGACAGCTATTCGCAAGCCGTTTCCGCCTGCGGCGACACCCCGATTTTGACGCTCTAGAAGAAGTGTTTGGCTTCTTCTTTTTTTTCGAATTTGAAATAATAAGGCCAATGGAGGTGCCGCATGCCAGAAACCACAATCGTCGAATACGCCCAAACCCGCCTGCAAACCTGGAAAGAGCTTCCCTTTAACGAAGTCGACAGCCTGATTCTTTCCTGCCTTGCCTATTTGCGCCTGCCGCTCGCTTTCGAAGACCGGGTCGCCCTCAAAGACTTGTATAAAGCCGAAAACTTCGACGCCATGTTTCACAACGTCTACTCGGCGCCCCGCAGCCAGGCGCTCTTCACCGCCCTATGCGCCAGCCCGCGCTATCGCGACATCCAGGTCAGCCGCTACATCCAGGATTCCAGCGAAGTTCAGGAGAAGCAGTTTAGCGCCGTCTGCTTCCAGCTCGACGACGATTTGGCCTATGTTGCCTTTCGCGGCACCGACGCCACGCTGGTCGGCTGGAAGGAAGACTTCAACATGGCTTTCTCTTTTCCGGTCCCAAGCCAGCTGGAAGCCGCCCGCTATTTAACCGACGCCCTGCCCGCACTGCAAGGAACGGTGCTCGTTGGCGGCCACTCCAAAGGGGGCAACCTCGCCGTGTTCGCCGCCACGCGCCAAACCGGCATCTCGCGCATTCAAGCCGTGTACTCCCACGACGGGCCCGGCTTTCCGCAAACCGCCTTTTCCAGCCAGCCGTTCCAAGCGCTGCTGCCAAAAATCAAAAAGACGGTTCCCCAGTCCTCCATCATCGGCATGATTTTGGAAGCGCAGGAAGCGTACACGATCGTCAAAAGCAACCGGTTCAGCATCTGGCAGCACGACCCGTACTCGTGGCTGGTCGAAGGGGAGAGGTTTGTCACCTTGTCGCATCAAACCCCTGGCGCCCTCTACATGAACACGGCCATCAACGCCTGGCTGACGCACATTTCCCGGCAGGAGCGCGAACGCTTCTTTACCACGTTGTATGCCTTGCTCGCCAGCGACCACGCCAAAACCTCGGCGCAATGGCGCAAAAGCCTGCCCCAAAACCTGCCGGCCATCTTGCAGGCCACCAAGGAGCTCAGCCCGGACACGAAACATTTTCTCGTCCACACGCTCAAGGAAATGGCGGCTCTCAGCTTGCGTAGCGTTCCCGAAGCGATCAATCCGCCGTTTGAAAAATAGACAAGCGCCAAATATATGTTATACTTATTCTCGGCGTCCCGCCCCACAGCGAGCCTGCATTCGCTTCGGGACGCGAAGAAAAGGAGTGTCGGCGGCACTCCTTTTCTTATTCAATGAACCGGAAATTCATGAGAGGCTCCTTGTTCCCATTCCTTCAGTTCCATTCCCCGATCTTTCTCCCACAGCGCGACGACATCCAAAATCGTCTTTTGAAGCGCCGGACCCAGCGCAAGCGCCTCGTCCTCATGCGCCCTTTGGGACAAATACGTTGTCACTTCGCCCAAAATGACCAGATCGTCCAGCGCTCTTTGCATTTGATTCGAATCTTTCGCCTCCAGCGCGGCCGCCAAATGGTCAACGAGCAAGTGCATTTCCTCGATCAGCCTTCGTTCCCATGATTCCATCTTTTTGATACTCCTGTTGAACTCTGATTTCACCTTACCACAAACCCTTTCCCAAACCAAGAAATAGTTTTGATTTTTACCAGACAATTTTTTTCGCGCGAAAGCGATTACATCCCCGAGCCTGGTTGTGTTTCCTTTTTTGTATTGTTATACTTTGGATGAGATGTTTTAAAAAGAAAGAAAGAGGAAGACTATTTTATGGAATCATTGCATTGGGGATCGCATTCCCTGTTGGATCATATTCGCCATATCCTTCAAATCGTCACTAGCGATTTGGCCCGCAGCGAAAATGAAACGCTGCAAGCCGAGCAGCGTTCGCAAGAACTATACGACGCGCTGCTGGAAAGCGGCGAGGCGATGAAGGAAAAAGGCGTCGCGCTGCGAAAAGCGCGCGCGGCACGGCAAGGATACATCGAAACGTATCAAATGACCGGCAAGGCGTACATTCACGCCGCCCAGATTTTGGCCGCGCTGCAAACCAAAGATAAAATCCAAGTCGAAATCGCGATGGACTACATCGCCGTCAACTTCGAGGCCGCCCGCCGCCACGCATACAGCCAGCCGATGTTTGAATACTATCAGGGCATTTACGAGCGCGCCCTGGCCATCACCCCCGAAGATGTCGCGCGCGCCAAAAACAACTGGGACCAGGCCCGCGACGCCTTGTACGAGCACGTCTTTACGACGGTACCCGCCTGTCAAAGCGCCTTTCAAGCCGCCCAGGCCCGCCACAAAGCCATTATGAAACAATACGACATCGTCAGTACCGAATGCGCCAAAGCCAGCGCCCACACGAGCGCTCTTGACAAACGGCGCGCCCTCCTGACGCAAATCCGGAACGACTTGACGCATTTGTTCGGCCCCTTTGGATCAGAAATTGAAAGCTGATCCTTTTTTATTTAACTTTACCTTAAACAATATGCTAAAATGAACCGTACGAAGAAAGGAGACTTCGCTCATGGAACGTGAACGACTTGGCTCCCGCCTCGGTTTTATCCTGCTGTCGGCGGGATGCGCGATCGGCATCGGCAACGTGTGGAAATTTCCATACGTCGCCGGGCAAAACGGCGGCGCCATCTTTATCGGAATTTACCTGCTTTTTTTAGTCCTGCTCGGAATCCCCGTGCTTTGCATGGAGTTCTCGCTCGGGCGCGCCTCGCAAAAATCGTGCGCCCGGCTTTACGAAACGCTCACCCCGCAAAAAAAAGGCTGGCGCTGGCACGGCAAAGTCGCCCTCGCCGGCAACTATTTGCTCATGATGTTTTACACGACCGTCGCCGGATGGATGCTCAAATACTTTTTCGACACCGCAAGCGGCGCGTTTGAAGGCGCCGGTCCCGAAGCGATCGCCGCCCACTTTGAAACGATGAACGCCAGCCCCTGGACGCTCGTCTTTTTTATGGGCGGCATCGTCGGCATCGGCTTTCTCGTCTGCGCGGCCGGCCTGCAAAACGGTTTGGAACGCGTCACCAAAGTCATGATGATCTTGCTGCTGGCCATTATGCTCGTCCTGGCCGTCCACTCGGTGTTTCTGCCCGGCGCCCGGGAAGGCCTCGCCTTTTACTTGCTGCCGGACATCGAGCGCGTCCGCGCCATTGGCTGGGGACAAGTCGTCGTCGCCGCCATGAACCAGGCTTTTTTCACCCTCTCGCTCGGTATGGGCGGCATGGCCATCTTTGGCTCCTACATCGACCGCGAGCACAGCCTGCTCAAAGAAAGCGTCCATGTGGCGGCGCTCGACACGTTTGTCGCCATCGTCGCGGGCATGATCGTCATCCCGGCCTGCTTCGCCTACAACGTCGAAGTCAGCGCCGGCCCGTCCCTGATCTTTTTAACGCTCCCCAACATTTTCAGCGCCATGCCCCTTGGCCGGTTGTGGGGCGCGCTGTTTTTCGCCTTCATGACGTTCGCCGCCCTCTCCACGGTGCTGGGCGTCTTTGAAAACATCTTGTCCGCCACGATGGATTTGACCGGATGGAGCCGGAAAAAGACGTGTCTTGTCAACGGCGCCGCGCTCTTTGTTTTGTCCCTGCCTTGCGCGCTCGGCTTCAATGTGCTCGAACACATCGAGCCGCTCGGGGCGGGAACGACGATTTTGGACTTGGAGGACTTCCTCGTTTCCAGCCTGATTTTGCCGCTTGGATCGCTGCTCTTCGTGTTGTATTGCACGACCAGCCTGGGATGGGGATGGAACGCCTTCAAAAAAGAGGCCAACACCGGCCGCGGAGCCCGCGTCCAGGAATGGATGCGTCCCTACATGCAATACGTGCTGCCAGCCGGCATCGCGCTTCTTTTCGTCACCGGACTTTTGCTTTAATCAAAAAAAGCAGCCTCAAAGCGTTGTTTCTTTGATAGCTGCTTTTTCTTTGTCTTTTACACAATCGTTTTCGCGAACGCGCCGCCCGCCTGCCTCTTTTCCACGACGATTTGCGCGTCGATGCGCTCTTTGAGCGCCGCCACATGGGAAATGATACCAACCGACTTGTGCGCCGCCAGCTGCGCGAGCATGTCGATCGCGTGGCCCAGCGTCTGGTCGTCCAGCGTGCCAAAGCCCTCGTCAATAAACATCGTTTCGCAAAACACCCCGCCATTCATCGCGCCAATCGTGTCCGCCAAACCCAGCGCGAGCGCCAGGCTGGCCTCGAACGACTCGCCACCCGACAACGTGCGGACGCTGCGCTTCGTTCCGTTGTAGTGGTCGATCACACCTAGATCCAAGCCGGTTTGCGACTGCCGGTTGCCCGCCTGGTAGCGAATCAGCTCGTAATGTCCCTCGCTCATTTGCATGAGCCGGACGTTGGCCCGGGCGAGCACCTCGTCAAAATACGCCATTTGCACGTACGTTTCCAGCCCGATCTTGTACTGGCCGCCCAGCTTTCCATTCAACGTGTCCGCCAGATTTTTCAGCTCCGAAAGCGCCATGCGCTGCGCTTCCGTTTCTTTTTGCTCCCGTTCGATTTGCAAGCCGACCTTTTGGTCGTGCTCCAAAGCGTACAACCGGTCCGCCTGCTCTTTTTTTTCGACATCCAGCCGGGTTTGCTCCATCTGGATGAAATCGCGCAGCGCCTCGATTTGCCGGTCCAAATCGGCCGGGGCGTTCAACGATTCCTGCGCCAGCGCCTGGTATTCGGCCCGCCGCGTCTGCTGCGCGAGCCATTCCTCGTCCACGCGTTTGCGATGCTGCTCGAACGTCTCGATTTGCGCTTCCAGCGTTTCCTGCCGCGCTTTCAGCGCCGCCTCGTCGTCCGTCGCCGAACCCAAAGCCTGCCACGTCGTCCGCCATTCGATTTCCTGTTCCCGGCAAGTCCGCCATTCGTCTTCCTTTGCCGCAAGCCGTCCGACGGCTTCCTGCAACGTTTGACGCGCCGCCTCCAGACGACGCGTTCGTTCCACCAGCGTCTTTTGACGCGTGCGCAGCCGCGCCAGCTGCTCTTCGATGCTCGCCCGGGGCGGCGTCTTCTTTTCCAGCCCGTCCAGTTCCGTTTGGGCGTGGGCGCCCGCTTCCTCCAGACGCAAACAGGCGTTCGCTTCCGTTTCCAGCGCCTTGCGTATGCGCTGCGCCGCCTGACGCGCTTGCTCCACGTCTTCTTTGGTGGCCGCCTGGGCGCATAGCGCGGCCGGGTGCGGATGATCCAGCGCGCCGCAAACCGGACAAGGCCGCCCGTCTTCCAGTCGTTTTGCCAGCCAGCCCGCCTGGCTGTCGTAGTACGCCAGCTCGATGCGCGCCGCCTTTGCTTGCGCCGCCTCGTAGTCGGTTCGCGTTTGCTCGTACCGTTGTTTTGCTTCGCTTAACGCGCGGCTACGTTCGGCTTGCTCGGCTTTTAACGCCTCGATCTTCTGGCGCGCGCCGGCTTGTTCCTGCCATTTTTCCAATTCCAGCGCGAGAGTGCGCTCGTCGCCTTCTTCCGTTTGCAGCTGGTCGATTTCCACTTGCAAAGTCGCGACGCGCGCTTTTTCACTTTCCAGCGCTTGTTCCAGCGCCTTTCGCTTTTTTCGCGCGTTTTGATAGCTTTCCTCGGTTTGCTTACGGCGTCTGGCTTGCTCCAGCGCCTGGCTTAGCGCGCTTCGCTCTTCGATCCACGTTCCATAGCGCGCCTGCCGCAAAGCAAGCGTCTGCCGTTCTTGTTCGAGGACGGCCAGCCGCGCGTTGGCTTCGTCGAGCTGCTGGCGGGCCTGTTGCTGCGCCTGCACTTTTTTGGATTGCTCGTTCCATTTGCCGAGCTGGATCCGTTTGGCGTCGCACGCCTTTTGCGCCGCGTCCAGCGCGTCCCGTTTTGTGTGACACGCCTTCGTTTCCTCGTCAAGAAAGCGAACCAGCGCTTCCAGTTCAAACCGCTCGTCCGCCGGAAACGTTTCCAGCTGGCCGATTTTTTCCTGAAGCCGGCGCTCGCGTTCAAGAAGCGCGCTTTTTTGCGCGTTGGCCTCCTCGTTGATTTCCTCTTGCAGCCGCCGGTAGCGGTCGGTATGAAACAAGCTGCGCAAAATCCGGGTGCGCTCGTCGGTTTTCGCGAGCAAAACTTTCAAAAAGTCGCCTTGCGCGATCATGCTGACTTGCTTGAACTGGTCCCGCGTCAGCCCAAGCGCTTCCTCAATCGCCGAATTGACGAGCGCCGCCTTCGTGACAGGCGGCCGGCCATCCTCGAACGTCAGCTCGCAAAGCGCCTTTTGCTTCGTCGTCCCGGTTCCGCGCGCTTTGGGGCGCTCGTATTCCGGTCCCCGCAAAACATGGTACGTCTGCCCGTTGACTTCAAACGTCAGCTTCACAAACGTCGGCGTTCGATCGTCCGCGTAGCGCGAGCGCAACATGCTCGTTTCCCGGACATCGCCGCTGACGCTTCCATACAACCCGTAAACGATCGCGTCGAAAATCGTCGTCTTGCCCGCGCCGGTGTCGCCGCTGACCAAATACAAGCCGTTCGTTCCAAAGCGGCGAAAGTCGATTGTCTGCTCGCCGGCGTACGGGCCAAACGCGCTCATCGTCAAAGTGTTTAATCGCATACGCTCTCCTCCCAGTGCCCGACGATCCACCGCTTTTGCGCCTCGCTGACCGGGCGGCCGTTTTGGCTTTGGTAAAACGCGTCGATGACCGTCAGCGGATCCAGCTTCTCGACGGCGGCCGGCGCAAAGTCGCCTGTCGGGGCCGGCCGGTTGACGTACGTCAGCTTCAGGATTTTCGGATAAATCGTTTGAAGCTTGGCGTGGGCATTGACGATGTCGTGGTCGTCAAGCAGCACGATCGAATAGTAGTTCGACAAGTCCAGCGTTTCGTAAAACGACCGGTCCGTCAGCTCCATGTACGTTCCCTTGATTTCAACCAGATCGCGAAGCGGATGAAAATCATGCGTTTCCATTTGAATCGTCTCGCCCACGTCGAGCACGACAAACCGTTTGCGCTGCCGGATCTCGTCGGCGGAATACTTCAGCAGCGTGCCGCAATACGCCATGTTGGCGGCCGGCTTTTGAAACGAATGCAAATGCCCAAGCGCCACGTAGTCGAAATCCTTGAACGTTTCCGCGGGAATCTCGTCGAGTCCGCCAATGCTTTTTTGCTCCGAGTCGCACGTTTTCGAACCCGCGATAAACTGGTGGACCAGCGCGATGTGCTTGCATCCAGGCTCCAGCTTGAGCGTGGACAAAACGGCGTCCATCGCATCCGCATACGTTTCAATCGTTCGATCCGGAAACAGCGGGCGCACCAAAGCGGGCTTTAAAAACGGAATCATGACGAGCTCCACGTCGCCAACCCGCGCGGTCTGGACGGTTTCCTGCAGCGTGGAGGCGATTTTGATGCCCGCGTGCGCGAACAAGGCGGCGCCGTACTGGAGCCGGATGGCGGAATCGTGGTTGCCGCTAATCATATAAACCGGAACCGAACGGCTGGCCAGCGTGTTCAAAAACCGGTCCAGCAGCACCATCGCCACTTCGGAAGGAACGGCCCGATCGTACACGTCGCCGGCGATCAGCACGGCGTCAATGGCTTGCTCCTGAACGAAACGAACGATTTGCCCAAGCATGTCGGCCTGCTCTTCCTCGATGGAAAAGCCATGGACCCGTTTGCCAAGATGAAGGTCGGAAAGATGCAGCAGTCTCATAGCGTCACCAGCGTGCCCAGCGACGCGAGCACGAAAACGATAAAAAACGCGATCAGCCACGGATTCGTGCACACGAGCGTTAAAAAGTGCGGATCGCCTTGCGCCTCGTCCAGCTCGGCCCCGATTTGTCTGGCGTGCAGCGCCAAATACACCACGCCATAGCACGCGGCCAGCAAAATGACGATCGAAGCGATCCAAGCCAGCGACTCGTCCATGGCCAAAAACGCCAGCGTGTTGTTCAAAACGTGAATCGCGACGGGCACCACCAGCGAATTTGACTTCAAATAAAACCAGCCCAGCACAAAGCCCATAAAAAACGCCGGCACGCCCTGGGCGATGTTCAAATGCATCATCGCGAAGCAAAACGAGCTAAATCCCAGCGCGAACAACCGGCCGTAAGGCGCCGTGGCGCGCAAAATCGTGCCCCGGAAAAAAACTTCCTCCACGACCGGCCCGACTAGCGCGACCGACACGAACAACAGCGCGTTGGAAAGCGCGTTGGCGGAATAGCCAAAATCGGGCTGCTCGATCGGGGCCGGCAGCAGCAGGCTCAACCCGTTGATGAGCAAGCCGCTGACAAAGGAGCAAAGCAGCACCACGCAAAAGCCATGCACGATGTCCCGCTTGCGAAAGCGCAGGCTCCATTGCTTCCGGTACGACAAGCGCAGGCTGTCGCTGACAAACCACGTGGCCAGTCCACCGGAAAGCGGCGTGACGACAAGCAGCGCAATCGCGTTAAAAAAGTTCATCATATCAAAATAGGAAAAAGTCAGCTCGGGAAACAGCGCGACGCCCGACCCAAGTCCAAGCCCCAAAAGAAGCGACACGCAAAGCTGCACGAGCAAATAAATCCAAAGCGCGATGCCGATCGTGGACAACGTCTGTTTCGCGCGCCCATATAAATTGGCGAGAGGGTGATTCATATCTATCACAATCCTTTCTTTTCTTATTGATCGTATTCTATCACAAAAAAACCGTACGAGACGTTGTATACTATGCATAGAGGTGACCAATGAAAATCAACAACTTGAAAAAGGAACTGAAAAACGCCCAGACAGACGACATCAAAAAAGCGCTCATTGAAACGTACAAACAGCTGTCCGCCTCCCAGCGCGCGCAATGGGACGACGCGCTGCTCGCGACGTTGCGGCACGAGCCGGCGCCCGCTCTCGATCCCGACGCGCTCTTTTTTGAGATCGGACGGTTTTGCGACCAGGCCACGCAAGGGCTGTACCGGATGCCCAACCGCGTCGTTTCCAAAGCCGAACAGGCGCGCTGGCGCGTCCAGGTCCAACGCTACTTCAAAGCGCTGGACGCGATCACGCCAGACGACGAGGCGTTCGCCCAAAGCGCGGCCGTGATGGAAAAACTCGTTTCCACGCTGTCGTACGCCGCAAAATACGCCTTGTTCAATACGGCCAGCCCGTTTGCCGCCTTGCGGCAGTCACAGCTTTCCTTGTTTGCGACCGCCATCCACCGCCGGCTGGCCCTTGGCGCGACCCGGCAAAATCTTGGCGCGGTGTGCGACTGGTTCGCCCGGCTTGTGATCGAGCCGCAAGGAAGCGCCGGACGGCTGGCGGACGCGCTGGTCGCCCAGGTGAAGACGATGCCCGCCCGTGAGTTTTTGCGCGAAATCGTCAAGGAAAAGCGGCAGAACATGCCGGACCGGGCGCGGCGGCGTCTGGACTTGCTCGCTTTTTTTCTGGATGAAAGCCTGGATATGACGGCCGAAGGCGTGCAAACGTATTGGCAGGACGAGCCAGGCCAGACCGAGATTCTCGACTTTTTGTTCGAGCTGTACGAGGCCGGCCATCTCGATGCCTGGCGGCTCGCTTTCGCCTACGCCACGAAGCGCTACGGATTCACCCCTTCTGCCAACATGGCGCGCCGGTATGAGCGGTTGTGCGAAACGCGCCAGGGAAACGGGGTTTAGGCTTGTCAGTCCCCGGGTTTTAAGATAAAGTGATAGACGCAATGTAGAACAATAAGGAGATCAGTGAAAATCATGGATAAACGAGCCATCAAATCCAAAAATGCGATCATTGCGACATTTTTAGCTTTGATCAAAACAAAACCTGTCGAGCGATTGACTGTGAAGGAACTGTGTGAAAAAGCGCGGATCAACAAATCGACATTTTACGCCCATTACCACGATTTACAGGACTTAAGCGCGCAGCTGGAAGCGGAGCTTGTGTACGAGATTCTTCATTCGCTGCCCCGCAACGATCTTTACTCGCTGAAAACTTCCGAGCTCTTCGCTGTCGACCTCTATCAGGCGCTCATTCGTTACGAGCCGCAAATCGAGCTGCTCTTTCCCAATCAAAAAAAGGAGCTGCTGGCCAGCCGGCTGGACCGGGCGGTCAAGACGTATGTCTGGAACAAGTATCCGCATTTGCGCAACCGTGTCGAAACGGAAATCTTGCTGACGTACCAGATCCAGGGGGCGTACTACACGTTTCTCAATTCGCGAAACGAAGATCAAACGATCGTGCAGGAAGTCATCGGGCGAATCGCCCGGGCGCTGCACACTTTATATTGAGCGGGGCGACTCGCTTCTTTTTTATCGGCTGAACGTTGTATGATGGGATTGTCATAGAAAAGAGGTTGCATTTATGTGTACAGCATTGAACTATACGAACGGCCATCATTACATCGGCCGCAATCTGGACTGGGACTTTGATTTCCCGAACGATGTCGTCGTCACGCCGCGCAACTATCCGTTCCAGTGGCGCAACGGCAAAACATGCACGTCGCACAACGCGCTCATTGGCATGGCGATCATCCAAAACGACTATCCGCTTTACTTTGAAGCCGCCAACGACAAAGGGCTTGGCATGGTAGGAACGGCGTTTGCCGGCTTTGCCAAATACTTCCCGAAAGCCGAGGGCAAAGACAATGTCGCGACGTTCGAGCTCATCCCTTACGTGTTGACGCAAGCTTCCACGCTGCAAGAGGCGCGCGCCTTGTTCGACAATATGAACATTTGGGACATTCCGTTCAGCGAGCAGCAGCCGACTTCGCCAATGCACTGGATCGTGGGATCGAAAGAAGGCAGCTTCGTGGTGGAAAGCACAAAAGACGGTTTGAAAGTGTACGACAACAACTGGGGCGTTTTGACGAACGCGCCAACATTCGACTGGATGTCCTACAACATGGCCAACTACGTCAACTTGACGCGCCACGAGCCGACGATTCAATTCGCGCCCGACATGAAAGGCATCGACTTGTTCTCGCGCGGTCTTGGTTCAAGCGGCCTGCCTGGCGGCGTCGACTCGGTCAGCCGGTTCGTCCGCGTGGCGTTTACGAATTTGAATTCGGTTTGCGATCCGGATCCGCAAAAAAACGTCGCCCAGTTTTTCCACATTTTATCGAATGTGCAGCAAGTTCGCGGCGAAGCGGAAATCAAACCGGGTGTCTTTGAAATCACGCAGTATGCCTGCTGCATCGACACCGACACCGGTATTTTCTATTATTCGACTTACTACAACCAAAGCCTGACGGCCGTGGATATGAACAAGGAAGATCTGGAAGCGAAAACGCTTGTTTCCTATCCGGTTCTGAAAGAGTTCCAGTTCCACGCGCAAAACTAGCGTCCGCTTTGCGCCCCGCCTTTTTGGCGGGGCTTTTTTTCGCTTATCTTTTTGGCAGCTTGTATCCCTTCCCTTTGACGGTCTGAATCAGGCCGCATCCAATTTGCCGCTTCAGCTTGCGTCGCAGCCGGGAAATGTGGGTCGTCAGCGTTCCCTCCCCGATGTACTCGCTCGTGTTCCAGAGATCGAGCATCAGCTGTTCCCTGGACACGACCTCGCCTTGATTCTCGACAAGGCGGCGCACGATGCGGCGCTCGCTCGGGGTCAGGGCGACGATGGTTTTGGGCGTGCGGATGGTTTGGGTTTGCGAATCGTAGACGATGGCGCCCTCCAGCGCGACATAACGGGATTTTGATGGATAATTTGTCATCATAGTTCGTATTATAGAAAAGAATTCTTAATATTTTCTAACACTTCTGTAAGCGAACAATAAAAAAGACCCGGTTTGGCCGGATCACATCGTGTCGATCTTGTTTTGAAATTTCCTGATCTTAAAGTCGAGGCGCTCGAGCATCACATTGACGCGGTCGCGTTCTTCCTCCAGTTTTTGTTTTTGTTCCTTCAGCAGCTGCAACCTTTTTTTCAACGTTTCATCCCCTTCTTTCGTGAGCCCGACATACTCGGCGATCGCGCTGACCGACAGCCCGGCTTTGCGCATACACAACGCGTTTTCCACCCAGCCAAGATCTTCCTTGGAGTAGTCGCGAATTCCGTTTTCAGTCCGGTGCACAGGCGGGATCATGCCCGCTTTTTCATAGTATCGAAGCGTTTCCTCTTTCACATTGTAAAGCGCGCTGACTTCTTTGATATACATGGCATTTTCTCCTTGACTGTTATTATAGAGTCTATAGTAGACTTCAAGTCAACAAGAAAAATTACATTAAGTGACATTGTTTTTCCACAAAATCCTTGAGCAGCGTTTTCGGCCCGGCGACTTTAAAAAAAATCGTGTACGTTTTCGCGTCCTTCTTCACGACTTCGCCTTTTCCAATCGTCGGATGCACGATCCAGTCGCCAATCGCGAACGCCTTTTTACGGCTTGGCTGACGCAAAACGAGCGATTTGCGCAAGTCGGGATCTTTGGGCTTCTGCTCTTTCATGACGACCACGTCCTGGTTATACAGCAAGTCGATCAAATCGTCGAACGTTTCCACCGCGCGAATCTTTCCGTTGCGGGCCAGCGCCACGTACATGCCATACGCCAGCGCAAGAACCGGCTCCTTTTCGCAGGAAAATCCATCGTATTCGCACAGCTTGCGCGAAAGCACCCGGTTTTGACGCAGCGCCAGAAACACGAGCCAAATCAAAAAGGCTTCCGCCGGATACAAGGGATACGAGGTGTTTTCAAACGTGTAGCGCACAAGCGAACCCGATGTCCGGCAGCGGGGATCGTCTTGCGCGGCAGCGGGCGTGGCGCCATACAAGTCGACGTACGGCCCGCCGTGTTCAAACACTTTGGACGCCTGCACGATGTTGGCAAGCGAAAACTCCTTTTTCAGCGAAGGGACGAGCATTTCCAGCTTCGTCAGCGAAAACGGATCGTCCGGCTGGACGCGAAGCACGTTTTTTCCGTCGGCGCTTTCCGTTTTTATAAAGTATGGTTTCTTTGCCTTGGGGCAATAGATGGTTTTGTCTTTCATAGCTTCAGTATACGATTTTGCGTTGTAAACTGAAAATTTAACGCTTTTTTTGAAAAATATCAAATTGTAAGCGATATCATATATTGATATACTGAATGCAGAAAAGAGAGGAAATAGAGATTATGAACAAAGGATCAAAACTTCTTTGGACCGGCGCACTCGCGCTTTCCCTGGTCGGCTGTTCGTCGGGAACTAGCGATACCTCGGCCAGCGCCGGGCGCAAGACGCTGAATCTGGCCAAAGAAAACGACGTCATTACGATGGACTCGACTCTGGCAACCGACGGGATGTCGTTCGAGGTCATCAACATGACCATCGAAGGGTTGGAAACGACCGACGAGAACGGGGACATCGTGCCCGCGCTGGCCGAAAGCTACGATGTGTCCGAGGACGGCTTGACGTACACGTTCCATTTGCGGGACGCGTCCTGGGACAACGGCGATCCGGTGACGGCCGCCGATTTCGAGTACGCCTGGAAAGACGCCGCCAGCGATCCGACCAGCGACTACGCCTACATTTTCGGAACGGATGGCGCGTGCATCAAAGGAGCCGGCGAGGCGATGGGCAACCCCGAAAACAAAGACGCGCTGGCGGTCAAAGCCAAAGACGACAAAACATTCGTGGTCGAGCTGGAGCGAAAAACGCCGTATTTCGTTTCCCTGACGACTTTCCCGCCGTTTTATCCAGTCAACGAGGCGTTCGCCACCGAACAAGGCGAGCAATACGGCTTGTCGGCCGACACGCTCATGGCGTGCGGTCCATTCAAGCTGGTCAACTGGACCAAAGGCAACTCGCTCAAGCTGGAGAAAAACGAGAACTACTGGGGCGCCGACGACGTCGCGCTGGAGGAAATCAACATTTCCATCGTGCCGGAGCCGAGCTCGGCCGCGCTCGCCTTCGAAAACGGAACGACCGACTACGCCCGCCTGAACTCCTCGCTTGTCGACAAATACAAAGACAACCCGGCGTACAAGTCGGTTCTTGGCAGCTTCCTGTGGTATCTGCAATACAATTTGGACAACCCGGATCTGCAAAATGAAAACTTGCGTAAAGCGCTCGCCTACGTGGTGGATCGCGACAACTTGACTCAAAACGTCCTGAAAGACGGCTCCATTCCGGCGGAAGGCTTCGTGACCCGTCAGCTTTCCAACGGCCCGGACGGCAAGGATTACCGCGAAACCACGGAAGGTTTCTTCCTCGAACGCGGCGAGGACACGAAAAAACTCGCGCAAGAGTATTTTGAAAAAGCGAAAAAAGAACTCGGCAAAGACGAGATCACGCTGCGCTTCCTGTTCGAGCCAAGCGATCCGTCCAAGTCGGCTGCCGAATTTATGCAGTCCGAGTTCGCGAGCCTGGATGGCTTGAACATCGAAATGGTTTCCCAGGAGAAAAACGTCCGTCTCAAAACCCAACAAAACGGCGACTTTGATCTCGTGCTCACGCGATGGGGTCCGGACTACGCCGATCCGACGACGTATTTGAACGTTCTGGTGCCGGGCGGCTCCTTCAACTTTGGAAAATACGATTCCGACGAATACAAGAAGGCGCTGGACGAAGCCGCGAACGCCAGCACCGACGAAGCGCGCTGGGACGCGTTGAAAAAAGCGGAAAAAATCGCGATGGAAGACGTGGCGGTCGCTCCGATTTTCCAGACCGGCGCATCCGACTTGCTCAACCCAAGCGTAAAACACCTTGTCGACAATCCGGTCGGCGTGCCGTTCGTCTACAAGTACGTGACGATCGACGATCAAGAATAAAAAGAAGAAGCCGCGCGTGCGGCTTTTTTTGAAAGGAGAGTTATGAAACAAGCATTGATCCACGGCAAAATCTATCAAGGAAGCGGCGCGTTTTGCGAAGCGCTTCTGATCGAAAACGGCACGATTCTCCAGGCGGGCCGCACCGAGGACATCGCCCCTTGCGCCGACACCGTTTTCGACTTGCAAGGCCGCGTCGTGCTGCCCGGCTTCAACGACTCGCATTTGCACGCGATGATGGTTGGCGAAACGCTTTGCGACGTCGACTTGTCCGCCTGCCGCTCGATCGCCGACATTCAGCAAGCCATACGCGCCTACCTCGATACCCATCAAGGCGCCACGCTAGTGCATGGCATCGGCTGGAACCAGGACCAGCTTGAAGAACGACGCTGTTTGGAGCGGCACGATCTGGACGCGGTCAGCGCGACGATTCCGATGGTCATGGAACGCGTCTGCACCCATGTCCTGACGGTGAACACGGCGATGAAAAACAAAGTGAATCTTGTGGACGAGGACTTTGATCCCGATACCGGCATCGCGCAAGAAAACGCCTGCGCTCCGTTTTTGCGCGATGTCCGCGACAAAAGCGAGGCGACGATTTTAAACCAGCTCGAAACAGTGGCCGCCCACTGTCTTCGCCACGGCATCACGTCCATTCAAACCGCGGACATCAAGGACGGCAACTTTGAACGCGTCTTCGCGGCGTACGCCCGGTTCGCGGCCCGCCAAACGCTGCGCATCACACATCAGTTCCACATCGAGGACATCCCAACGCTCGAACGCTTTTTGCGAACGTGCCAGCCCCGAACGACGCGTTTCCATCGAATCGGACCGATCAAGGCGTTTATGGACGGCTCGCTCGGCGCCCGGACCGCGTGGCTTTCCTCACCTTACCGCGACGACCCTTCGACTTGCGGCATCCAGGTGACGACAGCGCAGAAATTTCAAGAGCTGGCCGTCTACGCCAAAAAGAAGCGGCTGCCCCTCATCACCCACGCCATTGGCGATGCCGCCATCGCCTGCGTTCTCGACCAGTACGAGGCGCTGCAGGAACCCGGCAATCCGCTGCGCTGGGGCGTCGTCCACGTCCAAATCACCGGCCGGGATTTGCTGGAGCGCTTTCGAAGCCAAAACATCGTGGCCTACATCCAGCCCGTCTTTCTCGAATACGACTTGCACATCGTGGAAGAGCGCGTAGGCAAGACGCTGGCCGCCACGTCATACGCGTTCGAGACGCTCCACGATTTCGGTGTTCCGCTCTGTCTGGGCACGGACGCGCCCGTGGAAAGCGTCGATCCCTTCAAAAACCTGCACTGCGCCGTCTTTCGGCAAGACTACGACCGCTATCCAAAAAACGGCTGGAACGCGCAGGAACGGCTTTCGCTCGAGGATGCCATCGACGCCTACACGCAAGGAAGCGCGTTCGCCCAGGGGATGGAAAAAAAGCTTGGAAAGCTCGAGCCGGGGTACTGGGCCGATCTTGTCGTCATCGACCACGACATTTTTCAAGACTCAAAGACGCTGCTTGAAACCAAGGCGCTGAAAACGATGTGTCATGGAATGTGGGTATATTCCCGCTAAATAAAAACGAAAAACAATCGCGGCTTGTCTTCGCGATTGTTTTTTTGTTCATCGCAGCGCTTCCAGCACGCTGTCCCCTATCATGTACGGCTTTCTCTCGATGTCGAAATTCGCCAAAATCGTCATCCCGACCGTTCCAAAGCTGGATTGCGTTTTGAGCGTGCCCGTCGATTGGA
Source organism: uncultured Dubosiella sp. (assembly GCF_964018005.1). Lineage (NCBI taxonomy): Bacteria > Bacillati > Bacillota > Erysipelotrichia > Erysipelotrichales > Erysipelotrichaceae > Dubosiella > uncultured Dubosiella sp. The sequence continues at coordinate 16,779 of NZ_CAXHOA010000002.1, read as the reverse complement.
ACCGGGGCGCCCACAACAAGAGCGGCGTCTTTTCCCGGGTGTGGTCGGTGCCCGTATGCGTCGGGTCGTTGCCGTGGTCGGCGGTCACGATCAGCAGATCCGTTTCTTGCATCGCGTCCATCAATTCGCCCAGCTTGCCATCGAACGTCTCAAGCTCCCGTCCGTAGCCGATCGGATTTCGCCGATGGCCCCACTTGGCGTCAAAATCGACCAGGTTCGTAAAGACGAGTCCTTCCCACGGTTCGTCAGCCATGGCGATCGTCTGCTCCATGCCCTCCACGCTCGAATTCGAATGCACGCTTCTCGTGATGCCGCGGCCGTTGAAAATATCGTGGATCTTGCCAATCGCGACCACGGCCTTGCCGTTGTCCTTTAACAAGTCGAGAACGGTCTTCCGCGGCGGATCCACCGACAAGTCTTTGCGGTTGGGCGTGCGCTCGAATCCGCTTTCGGCATCGCCCAAATAAGGTCTGGCGATGACGCGTCCCACTTTCCATTCCGGCTTCATCGTGATGTCGCGGGCGATTTGGCAAACGCGGTACAGCTCGTCCAGCCCCATGCTTTTTTCGTGGCCGCAAATTTGCAGGACAGAATCCGCGGATGTGTACACGATCATTTTCCGCGAGCCGGACGCGAGCTCCTGCCCGGCCAGCTCCGTTAAGATCTCCGTGCCGCTGGCCGCCTTGTTGCCAATGACTTCGTGGCCGGTTCGCCGCTCGAGCTCGTCGATCAGCGCCTGGGGAAAGCCGGTGTTCGTAAACGTGACAAACGGCTTTTCTGTGCGTAGCCCCATCATCTCCCAGTGGCCTGTCGTCGTGTCCTTGCCGACGGAGCGTTCCTTGAGGGCGCACCGGTAGCCGGTCAGCGGCGCGTTCCGGCACGCGTGCGCCGGTTGAGCCAGCTCGCCCAGCCCCAGACGCATGAGGTTCGGAATCCGAAACGGATCCATCCGCTCGTCAATGTGCAAAAACGTGTTCGCCCCCTCGTCGCCATACGCCGCCGCGTCGTCCATCGCCCCGATCCCAAACGAGTCAATGACGATCAAAAATACGCGTTTGAATGCTTCCATGAACCAAATCCTCCTTTTCGCTTTTCATCCTACCATAAAAAGAGTCCCGTTTCCGAGACTCCCTGTCAATCTTCTTTCACGTATCCGGCAATGTCCCGATACGAAAACGCCGCCGTCATCGGCCGGTTGTAAATTTTCTCGTACGCCGCGCAGCGCTGCTCGTAGTCTTTTTTCGCCATCGCGATGCTGTTGGCACGATCCGACAAGGCGGGATCCGGAAAAATCGGATCCAGAATATGAAGCGTGTACTGGACGTTTTTAAAATGGTCGTCATCCATCGTGTCCAGATCCTGCACTTCGGTAAAACACGAAATGACCGGCACGCCCAGCTTGCTGGCGTAATAGTAGGCGCCCCGCTTGCAAGGACGCGGCTTGCGGTAGTTGAACCACATTTCCTGTTCGGGATAAATCAGGATATAGTCCTTTTGCTCGACGACTTGCCGCAAAAGGTCGACAAAGTCGTGGCGCATGTAGTCGTAGTTGTCGCTAATCGGAATGTTGTCGCCATTGTTCATCAAAAATCCGAAAAAGCCATCCATCGCCAAATTGGCTTCCTGAATGACCGTATACACATCCCGGCCGTCCTTTTCGGCGATCATCTTTTTCACCACCGTGTTGTCCAGCTGGTTGAAGTGGTTGCTCGTGATGATCGCCCCGCCTTCGATGGCCTCAATTTTGTCTAATCCCACGATTTGGGTCCGGTGGTTGACCAGCTTCGTATAGTATTTGATGATGTAGCGCGCCAGCCGGGCGTCCAGCTCCTGCGCCCGCGTGCCCTGCCGCGCCAAAAACCCTTGCACGAGCGCGTCTTTTTGTTCCGGCGTCAAAACCGGATCGTCCAGCTCCGCCTTGGCGTTGAGCTCGTTGTCCGAAACGAGCTGGCGGATGTGCTCGACGACCGCCGGCCGGTCGTTGCCAAGAATCATAGCCGCGCCTCTTGCCCGCTTTCAAACACTTTGCGCATCGTCACGGCCTGGTCGGGGATCGCGTTGCCGCGCGACACGAGCTGGGCCAGCGATTGCGCGTCCTTCTGCTTTTGCGCGTCGGAATAGCCTTGTTTGTACGCGACGATTTCCTCGTAGAAATCCGACCGCTTCGCCACGTCCCAAAAGTATTTTTCATACTTGACGTCGTCGTAGCACCACGGCTTGTCAAACAAGTTGTAGTGGATGATTTGCGGATTTTCAAACTCGTCCAAATCGCATGGCATCGAGTCCCACGTCGGATCCAAATAGACGACTTTGTCCTTGCACAACGCGTTCAAATAATCCTGGTCCGGCGCGATCGTGTCAAAGTGGTATTTCGCCATCAAGTCCAAAAACCGGCTCGCCAAATGGTGCTCGCGCATCGCCTGGAAGTTCATCAGCAGGATCCCGGAATTGAAATAGTGGTCCTTGTCGACGCCCACGGCGTCTTTGACATAGTGGTTGAGTTCGAGCACGTTGGCGATGGAGTAGTCGTTCACGACGCCAAGATAGTTGTCCTCCAAAGCGATGGCGTACATCTTCGAAATGTCGCCCGGCACGCAAATGTCGCTGTCCAAATAAATCGCCTTGTCGTATTGCGGAAACATGTCCGGCAAAAACAGGCGGGTGAAAATCGTCAGCGTGAAATAGTCGGCGCGCAAGTAGTTTCCTTCCCAGTCTGTGATCGACTCCATCGTTTCCGTCATCGGCAAAAACGAAATCGAGAAGTCGTCGCCGGCAATTCGACTCAAACGCTCGATCGTGTCCGGACGCATGTTGTGGTAGACGACGTGCACATCGTAGCGGCACGCCGGGCTGGCGTTTTCCTTGAGCGACAGCAAAGCGACGGAAAGCCACGGCGCGTAGCCTTCGTCGATTGTGAAAAAAATGGGAATATTGGGTTTTGTTGTCATGTCAGAGTTCCTTTCCTGGACGAGGCGTCGCGGCGAACGCGTCGTATTCGGCATACAAGCCATCGTATTCATGCAAGTGGAGAATGTCGTGCATTCCTTCGCGGTTCCACGGCTTCACGCTGACGGTATGCAAGACGGGAAAAGCGCGAAAGCTCGTGGTGAAATGCTGGAACACGGTGTCGTCCTGCAGCTGCCGCTGCTCGTTGTACCGGCGCGGCCAAAGCCGCTTCGAGCGCACGAGCTTGTTGAGCGCCGACTGGTCGGGCATGAACATCGAATGGCGCCGGCAGTAGCTTCTGGCCCGCGCGAACAAGCCGGTCTTGCGGATTTGCTCCAAATTAAGAAGCAGCACCCCCGAGTTCATGTAGTCGAATTGAAACATTTTCCGGTGGAAAAACCACTTGCCGTAATGATCGAGGACGCCGGCCAGCTCGATCCCGGTCATGTCCTGCTCGTAAAACGCCCGGGGAGAGCGGCGGCACAACACGTCCGTATCCAAATAAAGAATCCGGTCCGGCAGCGCGAGGCGGTCGGCATACAGGCGGAGCATGCAGTATGGCGTGAACCGCGTTTCCATGTTTTCCTCGGGAAGCTCCTCGCAAAACAAGGCAGTCACATCCAAAACCTCCACCGTGCCGGCTGAATGGCCCTGGTGGACGATCTTTTCGATCGTCTGAATCGTTTTGGCGTCGATTGGCTCGTACTGCCGGCCGTTTTGGCGCAAAGACATCGTCAATATATACACATGGAGCGGTTCGCTCACGTGGTTTTTGAGCGAAAGCACGCTTAAAATCAATCCTTGCGCGATATGGATATCGCCACAGTATAAAACGTTCATGCCTCCTCCTTTCGTTGGACGTACCGAATGACTTCGACGGTGTTTTTTTTGGCGTTCTTTCGCATTTGGCAATACACCTGCTCCGCGAGCTTCCGGCGCTTCGCCGGCCGCGAAAGCGTGTCGTCGGGATAAAACGGACCGTCGACGAACACCGTCCGCTCCACCCGGCCGCGCCGACCGCGCTGGTAAGTCACCGTCGCGCAATACACCGGTTTTCCCGTGTCGACCGCGAATTGGAACGACGCGTCGGAAAACGGGCGGATGCCTGTATAATACGGCCACACATGGGCCTCGGGAAAGATGGCGACGCTTTGGTTTTGCCCGACCCGGTACGCGATGGCTTTCCGGAATTCCTTCATGCCCTGACGGGTGTTCGGGAGCGGGAGCGCGCCAAGCATGGGCAGCAGCTTTCCAAAAAACGGAACGGACAAGTTGCTTGGCGAAGCCACGACGTATGCCCGCCGTTTGCGGTCAAGCTGGCTTGGCAAAAAAGGATCGCCCGTCGTTTGCGTATGGTTGATATATAAAAAATAGCCCTGGGCTTCGCGCGCCAGGCGTTCTTGGCCGATGAATCTCGTATGCAAACCATGGCGCAGCCATCCGGACGCGCCAAGCGAAAACAAGGCGTACAAGGCGTCGCTAGCCATTTGATAGCCGCGGCCGGTTCGAATCCACGTATACGTTTCGGGAAGCTTGAAGTCCTGGTTCCGGGCTGTCACCACGTCGTCCGCGAACGTACGAAACTCGATTACGCGTCGCATGTCTCGATTTCCTCCAGCACGGTCACGATCGTGCCATGGCTTTCCCACGACGTGGCGCGCCCGGCCCAGGCCAATGTGTCGATGGCGCGATAGGAAACGTCCCCGGCTTCGCTTTTTTGCTTGATATACGCCTCTTTGCGGGTCCAAAACGTCATGAACGCCGCCTCGGGGCGCGAACTGTTCGCCAGCGCGTGCCTTTCCGCCGCGGACAACGTCTTTTCCACGCGCTTCCAGGACAGCGGACGTACGGGTTCCATGTCGATGGAATCGTTGCGAGTGCTGATCAGGGCCGCCGCGCCCGTGGCGCAATGCGTCAGCGACACGAACCACGGTCCCATCGTCCATTTGCCGCTTGGCAACAGGCGCAAAGGCTGTAAAGGGATGGCGTGGCGCGTAAGCAGCGTCTGCAGCAGCGTGTACGCTTCGATCGACTGCTGGCGCGCTTGGGGATGGGTGTAGCGGTTGACGCGCTGCTGAAAACAAGGAGCCAGCGCGGCGTACGACGCCTCGGGGCCGTGCCCGAACCATCGGATCGCGAAATCACGCATGCGCGCTCAAATAGTCGGCGATGTCCTGCACGGTTTGCATTTGCTTAATGTCCTTGTCCAGGATCTCGATGTCGTATTCGTCCTCGAACTCGCCAACCATGTCCAAAACGTCCAAAGAGGTGAGGCCAAGATCGGCCACCAGACGGGAGTCGCTTTGAATGGTTGCGGCGGGAACGTCGGTATAATGCGTTAGGATTTCTATGATTTTCGTCATGATTCACACTCCTGTTCTTTGGCTCCGAATAATTTTTTTCGTCGGAGTCTTTTCAAATTCCCGGTCCCGGAAATAAAACCGTTCGATTTGCTTCGCCCTGGGCTGCCGGTCGTTGTACGCCTGCACATAGGCGGCAATTTTGTTTTCGGCGTCCTGCGCGGCGGGATCGGGATAGATTTCCGCGCACAGCGCTTTTTGACGGGCGAACACGACCACTTCCTCGACTTCCTCGCAGCGCGCCAGCTGCATCTCGATTTGTTCCGGCGAAACGTTTTCCCCGTTGCTGAGAATGATGAGGTTTTTCTCGCGCCCGTTTAAAAAAAGAAAGTTGTCCCGGTCCACGTAGCCGATGTCTTGCGTGTTGAACCATCCATCGCGCAGCACGGCGCGTGTCGCTTCGGGATCGCCGTAGTAGCCGCGCATGACGATATCGCCCTTGACCCATACTTCGCCTTGCTCGCCGATGCGCACCTGCACGCCGTCGACGATTTGACCGACGCTGTTCTTTTTTATAAAGTGGTTGCGGTTGACGGCCACGACGGGCGCGCACTCGGTAATGCCGTATCCGTTCAAGATCGTAATGCCCCAGGCGTGGAAATCGTCAATATAGCGCTGGTCGAGCGGCGCGCCGCCGCAAATGATGTATTGAAGGGCACCGCCAAGCGAATCGTGCACGGCCTTGAACGTCTTTTTGCGCATGTCGATGCCGATTTTCAGCAGCTGTTCGCACTGGCGCATTTTCCGGCGCGCTTGCGTTTCCTGGTGTTTCTGCTTGATTTGACTCCAAATGCGTTTATGAAACGTTTCCACAAACAACGGTACGAGAAAGACCGTTTGCGGCTTTTGTTCCTGAAACGTCTTTTGCACCCGCCGCAGCGAAGGGGCGATGTACGTCGCTTTGCCATAGTTCAGCACTTTTAGAACGCCAGTCACCAGCCCAAAACAATGATGGAACGGCAAAACGGCCACGGTATCGCCGGTGAGAACGAAGTTCTTGCACGCGGCGTTGATGTCGGCGGCGATGTTTTTGTGGCTGAGCATGACGGCCTTTGGGGTGCCGGTCGTTCCGCTCGTATAAAAATAGGCGCAAATCGTCTCCGGGTCAATTTGCACGCTCTCGAAATGGTCGGGGAGCGTCTTTCCTTTCTCGATCAGAGATGGAAGATCCTCGAACCACAGCGGCTGTATGGAGTCCGGCAAACAGGAAACGAGCGGATCGTCCTGCGCGCAAACGACGCCACCCGCGTCGCCAAGCGTCATCATCGCGACGATTTCTTCCGAAGCGGCGTCCTTGTCGATGGGCGCGGCGACGTTGCCTGCCAAAATCAAGGCGAAAAAGGCGACGATATACGCGTAGCTATTGCGCCCGACCAGCGCGATCGTCTGCCCGTGGATCTTTTGGTCGAACAGCCAGTTGGTCAAAGCGCGGATGTCCTGCCGCAATTCCAGTCTTGTTTTGGTGTGAAGCACCTTGTTTTCCGTCCAGCGGAAGGCGGGCGCTTGCGGATGGATCCGGGCCTGCTCGTCGATCAGGTGTTTCAAATCGTGGATTTCCTGTAGTTGGTATAGAGGATAAGCTTGGTTTTGATTCATCATAATTGTTACTTTCTTTGGATTTGTTGCAAATGTTGCACCCTTCTCATGCTTCTAGTTAAGCGTATCCGCTGTTTTTTCTCCAATGGAATGCCCAAAAAATGGGACGCTATCACATAAATCGCCACAAAAAAAACCTTGGACGTGTGGGGCCGTCCAAGGCTGTAAAACGAAAATCGCGCTATTTCTTATTCCATATTGGCGTGGCGTCCGAACATCGTGTCGGCGTCCATCCCGCGCCGGGCCATGAGCATCATCACGACGATGTCCATGAACAAGCCTTCGCTTTGCTCGAAAAGCGATCCCATCGGCTGAATGCTTTTCATATCCGTTTGCTTCGCGCTTTTCGGACTTGGCGCGCTGATCTCGATCACAAGATCCGCCATGTTCGCGATCGGGCTGTTTGGATCAATGGTGATCAGCGCCACTTTGGCGCCGACTTCTTTCGCTTTGCTCGCGTGGTTGACCAGGCTTTTCGTCGCACCCGAGCCGCTGCAAACGACAAGCAGTCCGCCCTTAGCGATGTTGGGCGTGCACGTTTCGCCAACCACGTAGCTTTTCAATCCCATGTGCATCAGACGCATCGCGAATCCTTTTACCTCGAATCCGCTTCGGCCCGCGCCGGCGCAAAACACCTCGTCGGCTTCGTCGAGCATCGTGGTGAACGCTTCGGCTTTTTGGGCGTCGACGGCTTGAAGGGTGTGCTGCAATTCCTTGAGTACCGTGTCGGCGTATTGTTCGTAATTCATGCGTTTTCCTCCTGGAGATGGCGCTTCATCTCTCGCGCGGTTTCACTGCGGCTGGCCGCGTTGCAAATCGCGCCGCCAACGACGACAATGGCCGCCCCTTCCCGGGCGATGGCGTCGATCGTGGACAGCTTGACCCCGCCGGCTACCGCGCTTTGCGCGTGCTCGATGACCTGGTTGACGACTTTCAACTCTTCGAGCGGGTCCTTTTGTCCGGTGGACTGGATGTCGAAAGCGGTGTGGATGCAAATGTAATCGACGCCCATTTGGTCGATTTCCCTTGTCCGTTTCGCCAGATCCTGCACGGCGATCATGTCGACCATGACTTTCTTTCCGTGCTTTTTCGCGGATCGGACGACGCCTTCGATCGTTTCGTCATAGCTTACGCCCAAAACGGTCACAATGTCGGCGCCGGCCTCGAAACATTTGTCGGCCTCGAATTCGCCGGCGTCCATGATTTTGGCGTCGGCCAGCACTTCGATATGGGGGAAGCGCTCTTTCAAAACGCGAACAGGCGCCATGCCCTGCTCGATAATAAACGGCGTTCCCACTTCGGCGATATCGACGGAATGGCCGGTTTCCTGAAGCAGTTCGATGCATTGTTCCAAAGTAAGCGTGTCCAGTGCGGCTTGCAGTTTCATAATCTCAAGTTCCTTTCGATGATGGTTTTCTTTTTCTTTATCATAGTGGATCAACTGAAAAAATGGAGCGTTTTTTTTCTTTTCCCGCCGATTCCACTTTTTTTTGTTTGGATTCCAACGTTTTCTTTTTTTCTATCCAAGATTTCCTTCGCCCGTCCAGCACGCGATCGCCTCCGCCACGGAAGAAACGATCGTCCCGGCTCGCTCCTGCACGGCCGCCGGCGCAAAGTCGAACGAAAAACTGTTTTCGATGCCCTCGATCATGGGCAGATCGTTGAAGTTGTCGCCAATGCAGGCAACATCCTCTTCCGCGATCCCCAACGCGGCCGCGACGGCTTTGATGCCGGTCGCTTTGGAGCAGCCCGCCGCCACGATGTCGATAAAGGTCCCGTTTTGAAAAAAGCTGCATGGCTGCTCGAGGCGTGCGAGCCGCCCGCACATCGCACGGGCGGCCGCCTCGCTTGAAAGCTCCATGGAAATTTGCAAAACCGGTTCCTGCACTTGTTGGGCCGAATGGATCGTTTCCACGTTTTGTCCAACGTTTTGGGCGGCCCAGCATGCGGGGTTTTGCACAAAAAACCGGGTCTTTCCGACGATGACTACGTTTTCAAGTCCCATGCGTTCCTCGATTTCCTCCAACACGGCCAAAGGCACCGTGCGCTCTTCCAAAACGTGTTCAGGATCGGTCGCGAACGAGGCGCCCGAGGAAGCGATAATAAAATCAAACTTCAGCGCCTCGCTTTGCAGGCTCCATAAATTACGCAGCGGCCGTCCTGAACACAAGCCAAACATGTTGCCTTGTTTTTGAAAGGCGCGAATCGCTTCCAGGTCTTCTTGCTTGTACCCGTCCTCAAAGTGAAGCGTTCCGTCATAGTCACTTGCCAACAATTTCATACTCATCCTCTTTTCTACGTCTTTATTTTCGCATAAAGGATCGTTTTCTGTGTTCTTTTTTCGTCCTTCTTCGCAAAAACAAAAACGGCAAGTTGGTTTTGCCGTTTTGTTTTTCTTCTTTTTGGATTTATTTAACCGCTTCGCCGGTTTCGTCGATGATCTCGACCATTTCAGCCTTTTCCGGATAGATCGTCTTGAAATCGTTTTTCATGCTGATCGTGTTAAAGCCGTCTTTTTTCGCCATATCCGCGACTTTCTGGGCTTTTTCCGTATTGCCATGATCCCGTTCGGTGTCATCGCACAAAAGCAGGAACGCTTCCGCCGGGTATTCGTTGTCCGTAATCGTGTAAATCGCCATGCTTTCATCGCCGGAGCTGTTTCCAAACGCCAGTACCGGCTGGATGCCGATTTCCCGGGCGATCGCCGTGACCTTGTTTGTCTTCAAGTTCTTTTTGATCAGCTCTTCGCCGCGGACAAGCTCGTCGTCTTTCGTATAGCCGTAGAACTCGCCGTCCTCGTCGCCTTCTTTGGATGCTTCGATCATCGTATCCGAAGCGATCACGTGGTTGGCCGGAATGCCTAGTTCTTTTGTGACGGCGGCACGCGTCGTCAGCCGGTCCGCGCCGGAAACGATGTAAACCTGGAAGTCATTGTCTTGCAGGAAGTCCACGACGTTGCGCATCGGCATGTAGAACGATTCGCCATACGTCAGACCGTCTTGTCCGTTGACAGGCAGATCCATAAAATCCTGCACGTATTTTTCATAATCATCAAGCGTCATGTCCTTGTACACTTCCGCCTGGTATTCAGAGAACTGCGCGTCGATCTCGTCCGTCACTTTCCCGTCGTATACAGCCGGTTCCGCCACGTCCGTCACGAACTCTTTGATTTTTTCCGGTGCTTTGTACGTTGGATCGTCCAGGACGCGGTGGAAGAACATCATCCATTCAAAATAGTATGGATTCGTTTCTGAAAGCAGGGTTCCATCCATGTCGAATACGGCGATCCGGTTTTCTTCCGGAATATAGTCTTCGGATTTCGGATCCGTTGCGTTTTTCACGAAATTGATCAGTTTTTGTTTGACTTTCGAATCTTTCGTCCAGTATTCAAAATCATTTTCTACAAAAGTCGGCTTTTGCGTTTCCGACGTTTGCTCTTTTTTCTCTTCTGCGTAAACGCTTGTAAAAGCTGGCGCATAGACGCCAAAGGCCATCGTTGTGGCGATCATTCCGCTTAAAAACCTGTGATACATATTTCTTTTCTCTCCTTAGCGAACCACAATCAAGAAAGCAGGCCTGTGTTCTTTACATTTGTCTGGTTCTTTTAAAACACCATCAGTATAGCGCTTTCATTAACGGGCGGTTAATTAAATGCTCAAAAATTTTTTTCATTTATTCGCGTGGATTTCTGAAAAGAAAATGCAAAAAAAAGACCTAGCAACGCAATGTCATTTAGTTAAGAAATGGCAGTCTTAGAGGATACATTTTAAAGTGTACCCTCTTTTTTTTTAGATAATTTTCTTATTTTTGTTGACTTCCATCCAAAAACGTGTGGCCAAGTATCATTCATGATACTTGGCCAATTGTTTATAGGCATTCGTCTGGAGGTTACTTATGAACAATTTTAAATCCTTGAAAAAACATCTCAATTCCTGTATCAAAACTATGGATCGCTCCCGCTCTCTTTTTGTCGTTGATCCCATGAAACATTTTACCCGGAAACGGAAACATCTTTTTGGTAATACTTTACTCAATGTCATTCTTCTTGAAGCTGGTTCCTTGAAAGATGAAATTTATAAACTCTTCGGATATCATCTCGATACACCAACAGCTTCTTCTTTTATACAGGCTAGAGACAAGATCCGTCCCGACGCTTTTCGCTCTCTTTTCGATTCTTTCAATCGAAACACCCATATCGTTCCTCTACTCAAGGGGTTTCGCTTGATCGCTGTGGATGGAACCGTTCTTCCTATCCGTAACGAATTCAAAGATGAAAAAACGACGATAATGAATGGCAATCAATCAAACATTCCATTTTCTGCTTTCCATATCAATACGAGCTACGATCTGTTGGAACATACCTACGAAGATGTCATTATCCAAGGTCAGGCTGTAATGGATGAAAATGGCGCTTTCCGTCAGATCGTTGAACGATATCAAGGAAGAAAAGCCATATTCATTGCCGATCGAGGCTATGAATCACTCAATTCGTTCGCCCAAATCAATCATTCCGGAAACAAATTCTTGATTCGGGTCAAAGATATCGGTTCAAGAACGAGTGTGCTTCGAAGCTTTGGTCCTTTTCCGGATACCGAATTCGATAGGACAGTCAAACGAACATTGACGAGGAGACAGACAAAGGAGATAAAGGCACATCCTGAGATCTATAAATTCGTACCGAAAAATCAACGATTCGATTATTTTGGCGAAAGTGAATTCTATGATATGAGTTTCCGAGTTGTCCGTTTTGAAATCAGTGACGGTACATATGAGAGTATCGTTACCAATCTGGATAAAGACGAATTCACAATAACGGAAATAAAGGAACTGTATCATAGACGCTGGGAAATCGAAACATCCTATCGGGATTTGAAATATGATCTTGACTTGAATACCCTGCATTCAAAAAAGCGAAATCTGATCGAACAGGAGATCTATGCAAGGTTGATCCTATATAACTTCTGTAGAAGGATTACCAACGAGGTGCGAATCAAAGAAAGAAAACGGGAATATGAATACCAATTGAATTATGTCCGCGCCTATCATATGATTCGAGATTATCTAAAGAAAAAGGGCAGAACGGATCTGCCCAATATCGAAGAATTGTTAGCCAAAGAAATACTACCAGTCCGCCACAATCGCCAAAATGAGCGGAAGATAAAACCCAAAAATGCGATAGGATTCAACTATCGCTATGACTAACAGTTAAATTATAAACTTAAAAAAATGGAGTGACAACACTTCAGTTTTTTGTCGTGCACATTTCAAAAAAAACCATCTGGAAATTAATCTCCAGATGGTTAAGCCATTTCTTAACTAAATGACATTGCTTAGCAACGTCCTATTTTCGCAGGCGCGAAGCCAACTATCGTCGGCGCAGAAGAGCTTGACTTCTGTGTTCGGTACGAGAACAGGTATTTCCTCTTCGCTATCATCACTAAATCTGTAACTATCTTACCCTATAGAAAAGAGAAACGCAACAAAAAAGATGATTTTTTATCCAACCATCTTTTTTGTCTTCAAAGTTGCCAAAAACGCCACGGCGCCCTCGATATCCAGCAGGTTTTCCAAAATGTACTCGATTCGAATCGGCTCCGGCAGCAGCGCGCGATACTTCGTCTTTTCCAAAAACGCTTCGACCCGCTCGGGTTCGCGTTCGAAAAAAGCGGTAAAATCCGCTTTCGTCCAGGAAACAGCCTGGCATTTTTCGATTTCCTTCCGTAAATCGAAGTGGCGGCTGGTCAGCGAGATCGCGGAACTCCATTCGCTGCTACGTACGCATTCCGTCTGGCTGACAATCGAAAGCATGAGTGCAAGCGTGTGGTTGATCTTCGTGCCCCGAAACGTTTGCAGCCGCACATTCCCCTGTTCGTCTTCCGCAAACGTCGCCGTCGTACGGTTTTGGATGGCTTGACGCAAAACCGGGTAGTCCGGATAGTCGTATGGCCGTTCCATGATCGCTTTCATTTCCTGCCGAATGGCGTCCGAAACGACGACGCCCGGAATGCCAAGCTTGAGCGTGCGGCCATCCTGGGCGGGCACCACGTCGACCCGCTTCTTTTTCGCGTCCATACGCATCACTTCCCACGCCTTTCCCGCCACCACGATCAGGCTGCCGCGCTTCATCCATGGCGGCGGCACGACTTCCGCCAGCTTTTCGTCGCCCGCGTAAATGCCAAACGCCTCGTCTTCCTCGAACAACGAAAAAAACGATCCTTTTTCCATGAGCGTTTCCAGCGCGCGCCCCGCGATGACGTCCGGTCCGCATATTTCGATCATTTCCTGCTTACGCAAAAAGCGGAAAATCTGCGTTTTTTCGTCGTCCTTCACCCACCGCCAAGCCTGCATCGAATGGTTCAGCTGCCGGAACTCGTCCAGCGGAATGCTGCCTCTTTGCAAAACGAGCGACAGTACCTGGTGGGCGAACACGTTGTATGGCTTGCGCACGAGCAGCACCGAATCCAGTTGTCCGCGCTTGAGCAGCGACAGCGCCGCGTAGCCTTGCAAAAACAGCCAGGGCTCGCTTGAAATCAGGACGAGTCTGGACGGGGTGTGTCGTCGTCCGCTTCGGCCCACGCGCTGCGCCAGCGATGTAGGACGGATTTTGCGGACATTCAAAATAAAAAAGAATGTGGAGGTAACAGACAATGGCAAAGACGATTTTTGAGGAACTGGGCGGCAAATACAAGCGGCAAGGAGATTACTTAATACCATGCTTGACTGTATCCACCGAAGAAGAACAGCCGATAGGCACATGGGGGCAGCGGCATTTGGATTATTTGAAGCAGTACCGCAAGGTTACATACACCAATCTTCTCACAAGCGGCAGGCTCAACGCTTATCTTGCCGACATTGACAGGCAGGCGCAGGAACGCTTTGAAAGGCTCATAGAGGGCATGAAACAAGGACAGGGCATAACGGAACGCCTAAAGGAAGAAAACGCCTTAGAATGGACAGGGCGGCTCAACAACATAAGGGCTTGTGCGAGAGAAATTGTGAATAGGGAAATTATCTACGTATAATAGAATGGCGATGGAGTATAAGAAGCTCTATCGCCTTTTTATAACAAGGTTATAGTAAATGGTGCAGCATGAGATAGCCCTTGACTTAACTAATCTAATTTGTTAAAATATAAATCTGATTAAGTATATGGGAGGTGCTATTTTGCCTAAAACAAAAATAGATAAAGAATTGGTTATCAAAGAAGCTGCATATATAGCGAATAAAATGGGCATAGAAAATCTTTCGTTGAAAACACTCGCAGCACAATTAGGTGTTAAGTCACCATCACTTTATAATCATGTTGATGGACTTGATGACCTAAAACAGCAGATTATGCTTTATGGGTGGAAGGAAATGGAAGATAGAATTATCCAAGTTGTAATAGGACTTACTGGATATGATGCAATTAGAGCTATGTGCCACGCTTTCCATAAGTATGCAACAGAAAACCAAGGGGTTTTCAGTGCTATGCTTTGGTACAACCAATTTGAAAATGAACAGACCAGAGAAGTAACTTCAAAGATGTTTTCGGTATTCTTCAAAATAACTAAATCACTGAATATTTCGCAAGATAATTGCTCTCACTTAGTTAGAATGTTTAGAGGGTTTTTAGAGGGATTTGCATTACTTGAAAATCATCGTGCCTTTGGGAATGTACAGTCAATAGAAGATAGTTTTAATTTGTCAATAGATATTTTGATTGAAGGGATGAAAAAATTAGAGGAGAAATGGTAGCATAATGGCATATCAGTAAAAAATATGAAAAGAAAAATTAAAAAAGCTATTTGCGTAATGATATTGCTGGCTTATGCCATCACATTTGGAAATAATACGGTTTTGGCAAACACAAATGTGAAATATGATAATATTGACAACCAATTAAAGAGGGAACTGGATGAATTACATATCCCGGGAATGGCAGTTACCATTGTAGATTCAAAAGAAGTTCTGCTTGCTGAAACTTATGGAAATTGTAAAAGCATAGATACACCTTTTATTATAGGGTCTATAAGCAAATCATTTACTGCGTTAGCCATTATGCGGCTTGTGGAAGAAGATAAAATTGATTTAGACGAAAAAATTTCGGCTTATATTGACCCCTCAGCTTATTTTATAAATGAATCAGATGGAAATAAAATCACGGTAAGACAGCTTTTGAACCAGACAGGCGGCTTAGGCACATATCAGCGTTTTGGCAATGCAAAAATAACAGAGAGTTACGGTCAGCATCAATATGCAAATATCAATTATGGCTTGTTGGGCGAGATTATAGAAGCAGTCAGTGGAGTTAGTTATTCTGAGTATATGAATAAAAAAATTTTTCTGCCTCTACATATGGAACACACGGCGGCGACACTTGAACAAAGTAAAGAAAATGGATTAATCAGAGGGTATCAAAATTATTTCGGGTTTCCGATTGCAGAGGAGCCAGACTATCCCGATGAACATTCGTGGTCTACCGTTCCAGCAGGTTATTTGAGTTCCAGCGTATCAGATATGGCAAAGTATTTGCAGATGTATCTAAACGGGGGAATGGGGATTATCAGTCAAGACAGCTTAAACACTATGTTTTATGAGAATGTATATGTAGATGATAATACGCCCTATTATTACGGAATGGGATGGACTTTGACAGAAGAATATACAGAGCCTGTATTGGGGCATTCTGGATTGGTTGAGAATTATATTTCAAATATGTTGTTGCTACCAGAAAGCGGATTAGGAATCGTCATTCTTATTAATATGAATGACTATCTGGTTACCAATCAGTTAGCAGATATTATAAGCAAAAATGTGATATTTGCTATTTTGGGTAAAGAGCAATATAAAATATCTGGCAACCCATATATTGTAAGGCATTTGTTGCTGAATGTGGCATATTTTGCGTTATTAACAACAGCAGTATATCCAATAGCAACAATAAAAAAATGGAAGAAAAAGAAACGGACAAAACCGTTGACCGCTTTTGATATTATAAGACATGGTATATTACCGCTACTTTTACTTTGCTTGCCCGAAATGATTGGTGTTCCAATATGGGTGATATGGTATTTTGTAAAAGATGTATGTGTTGTTTTGTTGGTAAGTTCAAGTTTGCTTTTTTCAGTAGGATTATACAAGATATTTTATAGGATACATTGGAGGATGAAAATGGAAAAATTTGAATGGATACGTTGTCCCGTATGTGGAAATAAAACTCGAAACAGGATAAAAGAAGATACAGAACTGAAGAATTTCCCCCTTTACTGCCCGAAATGTAAACATGAAAGTTTGATAGAAGTAAAGGATTTGCAAATAACCGTTATCAAGTAATTGGATACTAAGTGAAGCTGAAGAATGAAATCAAAAACAGAAAGGTTAGAAAATGATATGGAAAGTAATATTCTTGAATTTGAATGTGTAGGGTTAAATGATGGTGGAAAATTCCCTATTGAGAATACAGGCAGAGGGCAAGATATTTCACCAGAATTTATCATTCAGAATCTAAATACAAATGCAGTTACTTTGATGATTACGCTTGAGGACTTGAGCCATCCGATAAAGGGATTTACGCATTGGATTATTTGGAATATTCCTGCAACAGATAAAATTATAAAAGCAATTCCGTCAGGGAAATCAATATCTTCATTACAAGGTGCGATACAAGGAATTGGGTATGGCTTTCATTGTTATGCAGGACCGAAACCGCCTAAAGGAAAATCTCACAAGTATTGCTTTACTGTTTATGTATTAGATTGTAAACTTGATTTGTCCCCCGTTTCTTTCAAACGAAAAGTTTTGAGTAAGGCTAATCGCCATATTATTCAGAAAGGAAGAATTTATGGGTATTTTGAATAAATAAGCATGGAATACGTTGATAAAAGAGCCAGACGCA